>NZ_JBHWZP010000128.1:0-24571 GCF_042728395.1 Streptomyces sp. NPDC060205 | reverse complement strand
CTCCTCGACAGCTACCAGACCGAGCGCCACCCCGTCGGCGCCATGGTCCTGCGCAGCCTCGTACTGCGCAGGACGCACGAAGGCCCCTGATCCGTGCGGGTCATCAGGGGCCTTTGCGCGAGGGGTGCTGCGGGCGAGGGGTGTTACGGCAGGTTGCGGGCCATCACGATCCGCTGGACCTGGTTCGTGCCCTCGTAGATCTGCGTGATCTTGGCGTCGCGCATCATGCGCTCGACCGGGTAGTCACGGGTGTAGCCGTAGCCGCCGAGAAGCTGGACGGCGTCCGTGGTGACCTCCATGGCGACGTCGGAGGCGAAGCACTTGGCCGCCGCGCCCTGGAAGGTGAGGTCCTTGTCGCCGCGCTCGGACTTGGCGGCGGCCGCGTACGTGAGCTGGCGGGCGGCCTCGATCTTCATGGCCATGTCGGCGAGCATGAACTGGATGCCCTGGAAGTCGGCGATCGGCTTGCCGAACTGCTTGCGCTCCTGGACGTATCCCTTGGCGTAGTCGAGCGCGCCCTGGGCGATGCCGAGTGCCTGCGCGGCGATCGTGATGCGGGTGTGGTCCAGGGTCTTCATCGCGGTGGCGAAGCCCGTGCCCTCCTCGCCGATCATGCGGTCGGCGGGGATGCGGACGTTGTCGAGGTAGACCTCGCGGGTCGGGCTGCCCTTGATGCCGAGCTTGCGCTCCGGGGCGCCGAAGGAGACGCCCGGGTCGGACTTCTCGACGACGAAGGCGGAGATGCCCTTCGAGCGTTTGGTGGGGTCGGTCACGGCCATCACCGTGTAGTACTCGGACTCACCGGCGTTGGTGATCCAGCGCTTCACGCCGTCCAGGACGTAGAAGTCGCCGTCGCGGACCGCCTTCGTCTTCATGCCGGCCGCGTCCGAGCCGGCGTCCGGCTCGGAGAGGCAGTACGAGAACATGCCGTCGCCCTTGGCCAGCGGCGTCATGTACTTCTTCTTCAGGTCCTCGGAGCCCGACAGGATCACGGGCAGCGAGCCGAGCTTGTTCACCGCGGGGATCAGGGACGAGGACGCGCAGACCCGCGCCACCTCCTCGATCACGATGACGGTGGCCAGCGCGTCCGCGCCGGTGCCGCCGTACGACTCCGGTACGTGCACCGCGTGCAGGTCGGCCGCGACCAGCGCGTCCAGGGCCTCCTGGGGGAAGCGGGCCTCCTCGTCCACGGCCGCGGCATGCGGCGCGATCTTCGCCTCGGCCAGTGAGCGGATCGCGTCCCGGAGCATGTCGTGCTCCTCGGACGGGCGGTACAGGTCGAAATCAGCCGATCCGGCCAAGGTCTCTCACGCTCCCAAAGATGCAGTGACGCTGACGCTAACTACCGTTAAGTAACCCAAATTTTATGCGCCCGCCCACGCGAGTGATACGTGAGCTTGCCGACAGGGGGGATCTGCCCGGTCAAGGGCTCCGGCACGCCCCGACTATGCTCTGTCCGCGCACCCGACGGCTACCTCCTGGAGCACCCATGGCCCTCAAGATCACTGTGATCGGCACCGGCTATCTCGGCGCGACGCACGCTGCCGCCATGGCCGAGCTGGGTTTCGAGGTGCTGGGCCTGGACGTGGTTCCCGAGAAGATCGAGATGCTCCAGCGGGGCGAGGTCCCGATGTACGAGCCCGGTCTGGAGGAGCTGCTGCGCAAGCACGTCGCCGGGATCGAGGGCTCCAGCGGGCGGCTGCGGTTCACCATGGACTTCGCCGAGGTCGCGGAGTTCGGCGACGTCCACTTCGTCTGTGTGAACACCCCGCAGAAGCACGGCGAGTACGCCTGCGACATGTCGTACGTCGACGCCGCCTTCGCCTCGCTCGCCCCGCACCTCACCGGCCCCGCCCTGGTCGTCGGCAAGTCCACCGTGCCCGTCGGGTCGGCCGACCGGCTGGCCCGCACGCTCGTCGAGCTCTCCCCCGCGGGCGACGAGGTCGAGCTGGCCTGGAACCCGGAGTTCCTGCGCGAGGGCTTCGCCGTCCAGGACACCCTGCACCCCGACCGGATCGTCGCCGGGATCCGCAGCGAGCGCGCCGAGAAGCTGCTGCGCGAGGTGTACGCGACTCCGCTGTCCGAGGGCACGCCGTTCGTGGTGACCGACTTCCCGACCGCCGAGCTGGTGAAGACCGCCGCGAACTCCTTCCTCGCGACCAAGATCTCCTTCATCAACGCGATGGCCGAGGTCTGCGAGGCCGGCGGCGGCGATGTCGTGAAGCTCGCCGAGGCCATCGGGCACGACGACCGGATCGGGAAGAAGTTCCTGCGCGCGGGCATCGGCTTCGGCGGCGGCTGCCTGCCCAAGGACATCCGCGCGTTCATGGCCCGCGCGGGCGAGCTGGGCGCCGACCAGGCGCTCACCTTCCTGCGCGAGATCGACTCCATCAACATGCGGCGCCGCGGCCAGATGGTCGAGATGACGCGGGAGGCGCTGGGCGGCAGTTCCTTCCTCGGCAAGCGGATCGCCGTGCTCGGCGCGACCTTCAAGCCCGACTCGGACGACGTCCGGGACTCCCCCGCGCTGAACGTCGCGGGCCAGATCCACCTCCAGGGCGGCCAGGTCACGGTCTACGACCCCAAGGGCATGGACAACGCCCGCCGCCTCTTCCCGACCCTCGGGTACGCGGAGACGGCCGTGGACGCCGTCCGCGGGGCGCACGCCGTCCTGCACCTCACCGAGTGGCGTGAGTTCCGCGAGCTGGACCCGGCGGCGCTGGGCGAGGTCGCCACGGACCGCGTGGTGCTGGACGGCCGCAACGCGCTCGACCCGTCGGTGTGGCGGGCGGCGGGCTGGACGTACCGCGCGATGGGCCGCCCGACGGCCTGACACCCCGGACCGCCCGTCGCGAGGACGCCCGTCCCGAGGAGAAGACCGAGGAGAAGATCATGGCTCTCGCCAGGCTGGGCTCCGTCGTCCTGGACTGTCCCGATCCGCACGCCCTCGCCGCGTTCTACGCCGGGATCCTCGGCGGGACGATCGAGGACAACGGCGACTGGCTGGACCTGCGGCTGCCGGGGCCGGCGGGCGGCACGCTGGCGTTCCAGGCCGCCCCCGGACACGTACCGCCGAAGTGGCCCTCGCCCGAGGCCTCGCAGCAGTTCCATCTGGACCTGACGGTCGAGGACCTGGACGCGGCGGAGGCCGAGGTCCTGGCGCTGGGCGCCAAGGTGCTGGACGCGGCGGACCGCACCCGCACCTGGCGCACGTACGCGGACCCGGCGGGCCACCCGTTCTGCCTCTGCACCGGCTGACCTAGCCGTCGAGTTCGGCGATCCGTGCCATGGACGGCTCGCGGCGGCGGCGGGCGGCGCGCGAGGTGAAGTCCGCGGTACGCAGGACGCGCTGGACGTTGCCCCAGGTGAGCAGGGCCAGGTCGGTCTCGGACCAGCCGCGGCCGAGGAGTTCGGCGACCAGCCGCGGGTAGCCCGAGGCGTCGGAGAGGTCCTGCGGGTGCGCGGCCCCGGAGTCGTACGTCCCCGAGAGGCCGACGCACTCGGGTCCCGCGAGTTCCCGTACGTGGTCCAGGTGGTCGGCGACGTCCCGGACCGTGGGGCCCGTCTGCTCGGCGGTCAGCGGGACCAGGCACAGGCCGTGGCGGGCGCCGAGTTCGACGAGGACGTCGTCGGGGAGGTTCGCCGGGTGCGGGCGCAGGGCGCGGGCGGCCGAGCGGGTGCACATCACCGGGGACTTGGAGATCGTCAGGGCGCGGCGGACGGTGGCGTCCGAGGCGCCGGAGAGGTCGGCGAGGACGCCGAGACGGTTCATCTCGCGCACGACCTCCTCGCCGAACCGGGTCAGCCCGTTCTCGCCGGCCCAGGAGGCGCCGGAGAGGGTGAGGACACGCAGGCCGAGGGAGTGCAGCGCCCGCAGGATGCCCAGGGAGTCGTCCAGCGCGGCGGCGCCCGCCGGGCCGAGCAGCACGGCGACCCGTCCGCAGTTCCTGGCGTCCGTGACCTGGGCCGCGCTGTGGGCCGTGCGCAGGCCTTCCGGGTGCGCGGCGACCACGGTCTTCACGAGGTCGAGCTGTTCCAGCGTGGCGCCGACGGCGCGTTCGCCGACGAGTGCCCCCGGCAGGTGCAGCGACCAGAACAACGCTCCTACGTGCCCCTCCCGAAGCCGGGGCACGTCCGTGTCGACGGCGCTCTCGCCGAGTTCGAGGTCGTACCAGGACAGGCGGCGCAGGGCCCAGGGGAGGCCGCTGTAGCCGTCCGCGACGGGGTGGGCGGTGAGGAGGGTGTGGGCGCGGGCCAGGGGGTCGGCGCCGGGCTCGGCCGCGACGGGCGGCGGCTCGAACCCGCCGCTCGGCGGCTCGGGGTGATCCAGGTCCAGGTCCCCGACCTCTGCGGTGGAGTGCAGTTCGTCCTGCAGATCAGCCATGTGAGGCTCCGGGGTCCGGTGGTGCCAACAGGTGGCTCCACCGTGCCACGGCCCGGACCCACCTTCACGACGAACGAGCCGTTCGGGCGACGCGGGGGCCGTCCGGCACGTGCGGGTGGGAACCGGCCGTCTTGTGGGTGCGGGTCCGTCGCGGTCGCCCGCGCAGTTCCCCGCGCCCCTAAAAACGGCCGTCATACGGGTGCGGGCACGTCGTGGTCGCCCGCGCAGTTCCCCGCGCCCCTAAAAACGGCCGTCTTATAGGTGCGGGTGCGTCGTGGTTGCTCGCGCCGTTCCCCTCGCCCCTTAGGGGGCGAGGGCGCAGCCGAGCCTTCAGGGGCGCGGGGAACTGCGCGGCCAGCCACGACGCACCCGCAGACGTCGTCCCCAGGGGGCGAGGGCGCAGCCGAGCCTTTCAGGGGCGCGGGGAACTGCGCGGCCAGCCACGACGGGCCCGCAGGCGTCGTCCTCAGGGGCGCGGGGAACTGCGCGGGCGGTCGCAGCGGGCCCGCGCCCTCAGGGGCGCAGCCCGCACTCCCTCGCGCGCGTCAGCAACAGCGTGCGTTCGCGGTCGTTGCGCGCGAGTTGCGCCGCTCTCGTGAACTCCGCCGCCGCCTCCTCCCCGCGGCCGAGCCGCTCCAGCAGGTCCCCCCGGACACTCGGCAGCAAGTGGTACTCCCGCAACGCCGGCTCCCCCACGAGCGCGTCCACGAGCGCCAGCGCAGCACCCGGCCCCTCGGCCATGGACACGGCGACGGCCCGGTTCAGTTCGACGACCGGCGACGGCACCCGCACGGCGAGCATCCCGTAGAGGGTGACGATCCGCCCCCAGTCGGTCTCCGCGTACGTGAGCGCGTGCGCGTGACACGCGGCGATGGCGGCCTGGAGGACGTACGGTCCGGGCCCGCCCCCCGAGGACACCGCCTCCGCCCGCCCCAGCGCGGCGAACCCCCGCCGGATGAGCACCCGGTTCCACCGCGCCCTGTTCTGGTCCTTGAGCAGCACGGGCTCCCCCGACGGCCCGGTCCGCGCGGCCGACCGCGACGCCTGCAGCTCCAGCAGCGCCGCCAGCCCGTGCACTTCGGGCTCCTTGGGCATCAGCTCGGCGAGCACCCGCGCGAGCCGCAGCGCGTCCTCGCAGAGCGCGGGCCGCAGCCAGTCGTCCCCGGCCGTGGCGGCGTACCCCTCGTTGAAGATCAGGTAGATGACCTCCAGTACGGAACCGAGCCGGGCCTCGCGTTCGGGCCCGTACGGCACCTCGAAGGGAACGCCCTTCGCGGCGAGGGTGCGTTTGGCGCGCACGATGCGCTGGGCGAGGGTCTTCTCCGGGGTGAGGAACGCACGGGCGATCTCGACGGTGGTCAGCCCGCCGAGCAGCCGCAGGGTGAGCGCGATCCGGGCTTCGGCGGACAGCACGGGGTGGCACGCGGTGAAGACCAGCCGCAGCAGATCGTCGTCGATGTCATCGGGATCGGCGGGCTCGTCCACGTAACCCTGTCCGTACCCGTGCGGCCCGGACGTCTCCAGGTCGCGCCCCATCTCCACCAGCTTGCGGGCGTACCGCTCGCGCCGCCGTACGAGGTCGATCGCCCGGTGCTTGGCGGTGGCCATGAGCCAGGCCCCGGGGTTTCCCGGCACCCCGTCCCTGGGCCACTGCTCCAGCGCCGCGACCAGCGCGTCCTGCGCCAGTTCCTCCGCGATCCCGACGTCCCGCACGATGCGTGCGACGCCGGCGATGATGCGGGGCGACTCCATCCGGAAGACGGTCTCGATGGTGCGGTCAGGGTCCTGGGCGGGGGTGTCCGCGGGGGTGTCTGGCGTCACGCTCCACCATCAGACACCCCCGGACCCGTACGGCCAAGGCAAAACCCGAAGCCGAAGCCGAAGCCGAACCCGAAGCCGAGGCCGGCCGCCGGGCTCAGCCCTCGACGATCTCCCGCACCTCGCAGGTCACCGTCCAGTGGGCCTCGTGGATCTGCAGGAACCGCTTGGTCCATTCGACGGCCTCGGCCCGGTCCTTGGCCTGGAGCATCGCGTATCCGCCGACGACCTCCTTGGCCTCCGTGAACGGCCCGTCGGTGACGGACAGTTCGCCGCCCTCCCAGCGCACCCGCGTGCCCTGCGCGGTCGGCGTCAGCCCGGAGGTGTCCAGCAGGACGCCGGCCTTCGTCATCTCCTCGATCAGCTCACCCATGCGCTCCATGAGCGCGTCGCTCGGTCCCTCGGCGGGGGCGTTCTGCTCGTCGATACGGATCATCGACAGGTAGCGCGGCATGGTGACTCCCTGAGTTCTCGGCGCGGAGCCGGGGCCGGTCCCCGTCCCTCATCGCCTCTCACCCATGCGTCGAACGACCGGCACGGGGATCGACACACCCGCCGGACTTCATCGGTTTTTCTTCGTGGAGGTCACTTCAGCGACTCCCACAGCTTGCCCGCCTCCGGCTCCTGCGCCACCACCCGGTTGAGGTTGGAGGGTGCGGGCACCACCGGCATCGTCACGGTCTCGGTGTACGTGGAGGAGAGGGACTTCAGGCTCTGGCCGAGGCTCATGAGTTCGGTGAGGGAGTTCAGGCCCGTGTCCGTGGTGAGGCTGCCGGTGAGCGCGTCGGCGACGCTGTACAGCCGGGTGGGGTTGGTGAGGAGGTTGCTGGAGGAGACCTGGTCGAGGAGCCCCTTGACCAGTTTCTGCTGGAGGCCGATGCGGCCGAGGTCGCTGCCGTCGCCTATGCCGTGCCGGGTGCGGGCCAGGGCCAGGGCGTCCGCGCCGTCGAGGTGGTGGGTGCCCGCCTCCAGTTCGAGGTGGCTGTCCTCGTCGGAGATGTCGTCGTCGGTCGTCACGGTGACCCCGCCGAGCGCGTCCACCAGATCGGCGAAGCCGGCGAAGTCGATCTCGATGTAGTGGTCCATGCGGACGTTCGTGAGGGTCTCCACGGTCTTGACCGCGCAGACGGGCCCGCCGAGCGAGTACGCGCTGTTGAACATCACGCCGTACGCCTCCGCCGTGGACCCGCCGGACTCCAGCGGGCAGGAGGGGCGGGTGACGAGGGTGTCGCGCGGGATGCTGACGACGGTCGCCTCCGAGCGGCCCTCGTCGACGTGGATGATCATCGCGGTGTCGGAGCGGGCGCCCTCGCTGCTGCCGCCGCCGAGCGCCTTGTTGCGCTTGCCGCTGCGGGAGTCCGAGCCGAGGACGAGGATGTTGAGCGCGCCGCTGGGCAGCGGGGCGGCGGACTCGGGACCCGTGGGGGTCGTCACGGCCCTGGCCGGCCGGTTGTCGCCGAGCGCGCTGTCGATGTCGACGCTCTTGATGTTGTGGTTCAGATGCCAGTACACCCACGCGGCCCCGGCCACGGACGCGACGAGTACGCAGCTCAGGGCGATGCCCGCCACCTTGAACAGCCGTGACCGGCCGGACCACCACGACCGTCCCCCGGCGCCCGCGCCACCCGCGCCGCCGGCACCTGCACCGGCACCGGCGTCACCGGCACCGCCCTCGGGTATCGCGGCGTCCTCGCCTCCGGACCCGTCTTCTCCGCTCACGTCCACACTCCCGCTCACAGGAAGAACATAAGTCCGAATTATTTCAACAAGGAACCACTTCCCGGCTTTCCTTCGGAAACTCTCAGGTTTCGTTGAGTTTTCTCAGGATCTGTCTCCGAAACTTTCGACGCCCCGACACCGCTCACGGTGACCGTGGCATCGATCAC
Source organism: Streptomyces sp. NPDC060205 (assembly GCF_042728395.1). NCBI lineage: Bacteria > Bacillati > Actinomycetota > Actinomycetes > Kitasatosporales > Streptomycetaceae > Streptomyces > Streptomyces sp. NPDC060205. The sequence goes on along the minus strand of NZ_JBHWZP010000128.1, from coordinate 16,483 downwards.
GGCGACCGTGGCGCCGATCACGCCGACGGCGGCGCCGTACTGCTCCTGACCACCAGACTCGTCGCCAGCTCCACCCGCGTGGCGGTCGAGGGCCGTTCCGAGCGGCCGAGGTCCAGGACGAGCCGGGCCGCCGCCTCGGCCATCTCCGTCAGCGGCTGGCGCACGGTGGTGAGCGGCGGGCCGACCCAGCGGGCCACCGGCAGGTCGTCGAAGCCGACGATGCTGAGGTCCTCCGGTACCCGCAGGCCCAGCTCGCGGGCGGCCTCGTACAGGCCGAGGGCCTGGAGGTCGTTGCCCGCGAAGACGGCCGTCGGGCGGTCGGGGAGCTTGAGCAGTTCGAGCCCGGCGCGGTAGCCGCTGTCGTGGTGGAAGTCGCCGGTGCGCACGAGCGCCGGGTCGACGGGCAGCCCGGCCGTGTCGAGCGCCGCCCGGTACCCGTCGAGCCGGGCCCGGCTGCACATCATCCGCGAGGGCCCGCTGATCACACCGATGCGGCGGTGGCCGAGGTCGGCCAGATGACGGGTCGCGGCCAGCCCGCCCTGCCAGTTGGTGGCGCCCACGGACGGGGCGTCGTCACCGGGGTCGCCGGCCGGGTCGACCACCACGAACGGGATGGAGCGGCTCGTCAGCAGGGCCCGCTGGGACTCGTCGAGCCCGCTGAGGACGAGCACGACCCCGTGCGGGCGGCGGGCGGCGACCTGGTCGGCCCAGGTGCGCCCGGGGGTGAGCCGCCCCGCGCTCTCGGACAGGACGACGCTCAGCCCCTCGTCCCGCGCCACGTTCTCCACGCCCCGGATGACCTCCATCGCCCACGCGCTCTCCAGTTCGTGGAAGACGAGGTCGATGAGCGGCGACCGGGACGCCTCGGCCCGGCGGCGCCGGTAGCCGTGGTTTCTCAGCAGTTCCTCGACCCGGGTGCGGGTCGCGGGGGCCACGTCGGCGCGGCCGTTGAGCACCTTCGAAACAGTCGGGGCCGAGACTCCCGCCTCGCGGGCGATCTCGGCGAGCGTCGCTGACTGGGCTACGGCGGGATTCGGGCGAGTCATGAACGGGATCGTATCCCTGCGCAACCTCTTGACGAACCCCCTCGACCGCCATACGTTCCCGGAACATTCGAAGTACCACCCGAAACATTCGTGCAGGTTCGATGCGTATGCGTGCCGTGAGCGCGCCGGCGAGCGGACGGGCCGGACAAGAAGAGGTGCTGTCATGGAGTCGATCAACGGGCGGTCCAACGGCGGGCAGCCCACGGGCGCGGGCCCGGCCAGAAGCGCGGAGGGCGGCCTGGGCGGCCGTACGTTCAGCAGGCGCTGGGTGCTGGGCGCCGGTGCCACCACCCTGCTCGCCACCGGCCTCACCGCCTGCGGCTCCGACGACGGCCCCGGCGGGGGCGGCGGCACGATCGACGCCTTCGTGTACGGGGACGACGCGGTGAAGGTCCAGCAGACGGCCGTCGAACGCTTCAACAAGTCCGCCGCGAGCAAGTCGGCCAAGGGCACGGTGAAGCTGGTCAGGATCCCGGGCGCGGACTACACCTCCAAGCTCCGTACGGCGATGGGCTCGCCGAGCGCCCCGGACGTCTTCTTCAACTGGGGCGGCGGCTCGATCAGGGCCTACCAGGAGGCGAAGCAGCTCGTCGACCTGACCGACACCATCGCGGGCGACCCGGTCCTGAAGTCGGGCTTCCTGCCCGCGGTGCTCGCGGCGGGCGCGCTCGGCGGCCGCAACTACGGGATACCGATGCGCGGGATGCAGCCGGTGATCCTCTTCTACAACAAGTCGGTCTTCGCCGAGCACAAGCTCCAGCCGCCCACCACCTGGGCCGAGCTGCAGGACATCAACGCCAAGCTGAAGAAGGCGAAGATCACCCCGTTCGCGCTCGGCGGCGCGGACACCTGGACCGAGCTGATGTGGCTGGAGTACCTGGTCGACCGGATCGGCGGCCCGGAGGTCTTCGCGAAGATCCAGGGCGGCGACGCGTCCGCGTGGGGCGACCCGGCCGTCCTGAAGGCCGCGGAGAGGGTCAAGGAACTCATCGACGACGGCGCGTTCGGGTCGAAGTTCAGCTCGGTGTCGTACGTCAACGGCGGCGCCCCCGCGGTCTTCGCCAAGGGCAAGGCGGCGATGCACCTGATGGGTTCGTGGGAGTACTCGACGCAGCTCGGCAAGTTCCCGTCCTTCGCGAAGAACAACCTGGGCTGGTGTGCGTTCCCCACGGTCGAGGGCGGCGCCGGCGACATCCGCAACGTCGTCGGCAACCCGACCAACTACTGGTCGGTCAACGCCCGTACCGGCAACAAGGACGCGGCGATCGCCTTCCTGAAGGACTGCGCCTCCGAGACGTACGCCAAGGCGCTGGTCGCCAACGGTGACATCCCGACGACCTCGAACGCGGCCAAGCTGCTGGAGGCCTCGCCCAACCCGGAGTTCGCGAAGTTCCAGTACGAGATGGTCGAGAAGGCGCCGGCCTTCACGCTCTCCTGGGACCAGGCGGTCGACGCGGACATCGCGACCCCGATGCTCACGGAGATCAACAAGCTGTTCGTCGGGAAGTCCTCGCCGGGCGAGTTCGTGTCGGCGCTCAAGGAGCTGAAGTGAGCGCACCCACCCCCACCAAGGCCCCGGTGGGACGCCCGGTCGCCGAGCGCGGCGGGCCCGAGCTGCCCCGCCGGCCGCGCAAGCGGTCCGGGGCGGCCACGGCCGGCCGGCCGCACGCCGTCTGGGCACTGCCCGGTGTGCTGTTCTTCGCGTTCTTCGCCGTGGTCCCGATGGGACTCGCCTTCTATCTCTCCTTCACCAGCTGGGACGGCCTGGGCGACCCGACACCCGTCGGCCTCGACAACTGGCGGAAGCTGATCGATGACGACCGGATGGTCCAGTCGCTGTGGCTGACGGTCCTGCTGACGGTGGCGAGCTGGGTCTTCCAGACGGTGATCGCGCTGCTGCTCGGCGTCTGGGCGGCGGGCCGCCAGCGCAATCGGGCGGTGCTGTCCGCGATCTTCTTCGTCCCGTTCCTGCTGTCCTCGACGGCGATCGCGCTGCTCTTCTACGCCCTGCTCGACCCGAACTTCGGCATCATCCAGCAGAACATCCTCGGCTCGTCCGGCGGCGCGTTCCTGGCGATCGTGTTCGTCGGCGGCTGGCAGTTCATCCCCTTCCACACGCTGATCTACCAGGGCGGCGCCCGTCAGATACCCGAGGTGCTCTACCAGGCCGCGGCGATCGACGGGGCGGGCCGCTACCGCCAGTTCTTCTCGATCACGCTGCCGCAGCTGCGGCACACCGTCACGACGTCCACGGTCCTGATGGTCGTCGGCTCGCTCACGTACTTCGAGACCGTGCTGATCCTCACCAAGGGCGGCCCGGGCACCGACACCGCGATCCTGCCGTACCTGATGTACGAGGCGGGCTTCAAGAGCTACGACTTCGGCTACGCGAGCGCCATCGCGTCCTTCCTGGTGCTGGTGGCCACCGGCCTGTCCCTGATCCTCGTGCGGCTGACCGGCTTCGGCGGCATGCGCAGTACCCGCGAAGGGATGTGACGGAGTGTCACACGACACCTTGCCGCGTCCGCGTCCCATGCAGACCGAGAAGCACGGCGCACAACCGTCGCCGCCCCACCGCCGGCACTGGACGAAGCGCGCCAACCCCGTCGCCGGACTCGGCGCGATCGTGTGGCTCGCGATCGTCATCGTCCCGATCTACGCGATGGTGTCGGCCTCGCTCACCAGCCAGGACAAGGCCCTCACCGGCAACCCGCTGGCCCCGCCCACGAGTCCGACGCTCGACAACTACAACACCGTGCTGCACAGCGGCTTCGGTCATCTGCTGGCCAACACGGCGATCGTGGCCGTCGCGGTCGTGGCCATCGTGCTCGGCCTCTCGGTCCCGCTCGCGTACGTCGCCGTCCGCACCCGTGACCGCTGGTCGGGCCTGGCCTTCCGGCTGTTCCTGCTCGGGGTCGCGATCCCGGCCCAGGCGGTCGTGGTCCCCCTCTACCTGCTGATCGCCAAGCTCGACCTGTACGACAGCCTCCTCGCGGTCATCCTGCCGACGGCGGCCTTCGCGATGCCGGTCTCCGTCCTGGTCCTCGTGGGCACCCTGCGGGACGTCTCGGAGGAGCTGTACGAGGCAATGGCCCTGGACGGCGCCTCACCACAGCGGATGCTGTTCCAGCTGGCGGTCCCGATGGCCAAGGGCGGTATCAGCACGGTCGTCATCTACGCGGCGCTGCAGGCCTGGAACGGCTTCCTCTTCCCGCTGATCTTCACCCAGTCCGACGAGCCGCGCGTCCTGACGCTCGGCCTGTTCAACTACGTCAGCCAGTTCGGCGTCAACATCCCCGCCCTGCTGGCCTCGGTCGTCCTCTCCGGCGTCCCGATCTTCGCCGTCTACCTGGTGGCCCGCCGCGCCCTGGTCGGCGGCCTGATGGGCGTGGGCGGAAAGTGAACCCACTCGTCCCCGACCCTGCCCCTCACCCTGACAGGAGTTTCATGACCACCGCACCCTGGCGTGATCCCGCCCTGCCCGCCGAGGCCCGGGTCGACGACCTGCTCGCCCGGATGACCCTGGAGGAGAAGACCGCCCAGCTGTACGGCGTGTGGGTGGGAGCCGCCACGGACGGCGACGGAGTCGCCCCGCACCAGGACGAGATGACCTCGGACTTCGACTGGGACGAGCTGATCACCCACGGTCTGGGCCAGCTCACCCGCTCGTTCGGTACGGCCCCCGTGGACCCCGCGCTGGGCGCGCAGGCACTGGCCCGCGCCCAGCGCAGGATCAGCGAGGCGGGCCGCTTCGGCATCCCGGCCGTCGCCCACGAGGAGTGCCTGGCGGGCTTCACGGCCTGGGGCGCGACCGCGTATCCGGTGCCGCTGGCCTGGGGTGCCTCGTTCGACGCGGCGCTGGTGCAGGAGATGGCCCACCGCATCGGCCGGGACCTCGCCTCCGTCGGCGTCCACCAGGGCCTCGCCCCGGTCCTGGACGTCGTACGGGATCCGCGGTGGGGCAGGGTCGAGGAGACGATCGGCGAGGACCCGTACCTCGTCGGCACGATCGGCGCGGCCTACGTCCGCGGTCTTGAGTCCGCGGGAATCGTCGCCACGCTCAAGCACTTCGCGGGGTACGCGTCCTCGGCGGGCGCCCGCAACCTCGCTCCCGTACGGGCCGGGGTGCGCGAGTTCGCCGACATCACGCTGCCGCCGTTCGAGTTCGCGCTGCGCGAGGGCGGGGCCCGTTCGGTGATGGCCGCGTACACGGACACGGACGGCGTGCCCGCGACCGCGGACCCGTACCTGCTGACCGAACTCCTGCGTGAGCAGTGGGGTTTCACGGGCACGGTCGTCAGCGACTACTTCGGCGTCGGCTTCCTCAAGACCCTGCACCGGGTCGCGGGCACCGAGGCCGAGGCCGCCCACGCGGCCCTTACGGCGGGCGTGGACGTCGAACTGCCGACGGTCCACTGCAACGGCGACCCGCTGGTGGAGGCGGTACGGGCCGGGGACATCCCCGAGTCGCTGGTGGACCGGGCGGCGGCCAGGGTGCTGCGCCAGAAGTGCGAGCTGGGCCTGCTGGACGAGACCTGGTCCCCCGAGCCCACCGGCCCCGTCGACCTCGACTCGACGGCGAACCGCGTCCTGGCCCGCCGCCTGGCCGAGGAATCCGTGGTCCTGCTCTCCAACCCGGAGGGCCTGCTCCCGCTGGCCCCCGACACCCGCATCGCCGTGGTGGGCCCGCGGGCGGCGGACGCCCTGGCGATGCTGGGCTGCTACTCGTTCCCGTCCCACGTGGGCGTCAACCACCCGGCCCTGCCGACGGGCGTCGAGATCCCCACGCTCCTGGAGTCCCTGCGCACGGAACTCCCCGACGCGAAGATCACCTTCACCGAGGGCTGCGACACGACCGACCCGGACACCTCCGGCTTCGAGGAGGCCGTCACACGCTCCACGGAGGCGGACGTCTGCGTGGCGGTGCTCGGCGACCGGGCGGGCCTCTTCGGCCGGGGCACGTCGGGCGAGGGCTGCGACGTGGCGGACCTGCAACTGCCCGGGGTCCAGGCCCAGTTGCTGGACGCCCTGACCGCCACCGACACCCCGGTCGTCCTGGTCCTGCTCACCGGCCGGCCGTACGCGCTGGGCCGCTGGCACGACCGGCTGGCCGCCACGGTCCAGGCGTTCTTCCCGGGCGAGGAGGGCGGCCCGGCGGTGGCGGGCGTCCTGTCGGGCCGCGTGAACCCCTCGGGCCGGCTCCCGGTCAGCGTCCCGCAGACCCCCGGCGGCCAGCCGTGGACCTACCTCCAGCCCCCGCTGGGCCTGGCGGGCGAGGTCAGCAACCTGGACCCGACCCCGCTCCACCCCTTCGGCCACGGCCTCGGCTACACGGACTTCACATGGGAGGACACGGCCGACGCGCACGCGCGAACGACCACGGACGAGGGGCACGACGTCTCGGTCACGATCCGCAACACGGGCGCGCGGGAGGGCACGGAGGTCGTCCAGCTGTACCTGCACGACCCGGTGGCGTCCGTGACCCGCCCCGACGTACGCCTGATCGGCTACCACCGCCTGACCCTGTCCCCCGGAGAGGCCCGCCGGGTCACGTTCCACTTCCACCCGGACCTGTCGGCGTTCACGAACGCCAGGGGCCACCGCGTGGTGGAACCGGGAGCCCTGGAACTCCGGGTGTCCAGGTCCAGCACGGACGTACTCCACACAACGCACCTGACCCTGACGGGCCCAGAACGCCGACCGGGCCCGTCCCGCCAACTGACATGCAGGACAACGACCACCTGAGGGGCACGGGGAACGACGCAGCCCCTTCAGGGGCGCGGGGAACTGCGCGACCAGCCCCCACCGGACCCGCACCCGAAGAACACCCGCCAACCGCCGGAGGCGACCCCTACCCCTCGACGGACTCGAACCGCCACCGATGAACGGCCCGAGCAACCAACCCAACAGCAGGCTCCGGAAGCTCAGGGAGCGAGTCGTCGTACGCGGCATCCCACCACGTGATGACAAGCACCCGCTCCCCCGGAGCCCGCAGGACCTCCCGCCGCAGGGGCCGCGCCGGGAGGTCCTGCTCCCGCACCCACGCGAGCAGTTCCTCCCCCCGCCCCTCGGCGGCCCGCGCCTCCCACATCAACGCGACACTCATGAGTACAGATTGCCCTTGCTGACCTCATGCACATGATCGTGCGAGTGCGAGTGCCCGTCCGCGTCCCCCTGCGCATGGGAACGCCCCGGCACATGCGGATCGGTGACGGGCAAGGACGAGTCCGCCGACAGATCCCAATCGGAGGCGGCCCGCCCCCGGGCCACCATCTCCGCGCCCAGCGCAGCGACCATCGCCCCGTTGTCCGTGCACAGCTTCGGCCGCGGCACCCGCAACGTGATCCCCGCGGCCTCGCACCGCTCCTGCGCGAGCGCCCGCAGCCGCGAGTTCGCCGCGACGCCGCCGCCGATCATCAGATGGTCGACGCCCTCGTCACGACAGGCCCGTACGGCCTTGCGTGTCAGGACGTCCACCACGGCTTCCTGGAAGGACGCGGACACGTCCCGCACGGGTACGTCCTCGCCAGCCGCCCGCTTCGCCTCGATCCACCGGGCCACGGCGGTCTTCAGCCCGGAGAAGGAGAAGTCGTACGCGGCGTCGCGCGGCCCGGTGAGCCCGCGCGGGAAGGAGATCGCGTTCGGGTCGCCCTCCTTGGCGTACCGGTCGATGACCGGCCCGCCCGGGAATCCGAGGTTGAGCACTCGGGCGATCTTGTCGAAGGCCTCGCCCGCCGCGTCGTCGATCGTCGCGCCCATCGGCCGTACGTCACTGGTGATGTCCGAGGACAGCAGCAGCGAGGAGTGGCCGCCGGAGACGAGCAAGGCCATCGTCGGCTCGGGCAGCGGCCCGTGCTCCAACTGGTCGACACAGATGTGGGAGGCGAGATGGTTCACCCCGTACAGAGGCTTTCCCAGCGCGTACGCGTACGCCTTCGCCGCCGAGACGCCGACGAGCAGCGCGCCCGCGAGTCCGGGCCCGGCGGTGACGGAGATGCCGTCGAGGTCGCGCGCGCTGACCCCGGCCTCCTTCAGCGCCCGCTCGATGGTCGGCACCATCGCCTCCAGGTGCGCGCGGGAGGCGACCTCGGGCACGACCCCGCCGAAGCGCGCGTGCTCGTCGACGCTGGAGGCGATGGCGTCCGCGAGGAGGGTCGTCCCGCGGACGATGCCGACGCCGGTCTCGTCGCAGGAGGTCTCGATGCCGAGGACGAGAGGTTCGTCAGCCATTGATCTCGGTTCCTTGTACGGAAGTTGACGGGTCGTTGAGGCGCATCACGAGCGCGTCCACGTTGCCCGGCTGGTAGTAGCCGCGCCGGAAGCCGATCGCCTCGAAGCCGAAGCGCTCGTAGAGCTTCTGGGCGCGGATGTTGTCGACCCGGCATTCGAGCAGCACCTCGGCGCACTCGAAGGCGGTCGCGGCCCGCAGCAGTTCGGTCAGGATGAGCGCGCCGAGCCCGGTGCCCCAGTGTTCGCGGGCGACGGCGATGGTCTGTACGTCACCGGCGTCGCCGGCGGCGGCCAGACCGCCGTATCCGACGATCGTCCCGCCGTCCTCCGCCACCACGTACCGCCGGGTCGCCTCGGGTCCCCGCGCGTGGGCCAGGTCGGACCAGAACATGCCCCGTGACCAGGCGTCCTCGGGGAAGAGGTCCTTCTCCAGCTCCAGTACGGGCTCGATGTCCCACCAGCGCATCTCACGCAGCACCGCGGTCGTCACTTGGGGGTGACCACCTTGTAGTTCTTGGGCACCTGGGCGTCGGGCCGGCGCAGATAGAGCGGCCGGGGCGCTTCCATCTCCTCGCCCGCCGCCAGCCGCTCCGCCGCCAGGGACGCGAGCGAGGCCGCCGACACGTGCTCGGGTTCGCGGGCGTCCGGGAAGGTGTCGGGGTAGAGCAGCGCGCCCGCGCCCACGGCGGGCAGTCCGCCGATGTCGAGCTCCCCGGGCCGGTCCACGGCGGGTTCGGTGAGCCGCGTACGGGAGTCGGCGTAGCGCGCCCAGTAGACCTCCTTGCGCCGGGCGTCGGTGGCGACGACGAAGGGTCCCTCGATCCCCGCCTCACCCCCGGCGGCGTACGCGAGGCCGTCGAGCGTGCACAGTCCGTACACGGGCACGCCGAGCGCGAGCCCGAACGTGTCGGCGGTCATCAGACCGACTCTGAGCCCGGTGTACGGGCCCGGGCCCACGCCGACGACGATGCCGGTGACGGCGTCGAGCCGCAGCCCGGCCTCGGTGAGCACCCGGTCGACGGCCGGCAGGAGCAGTTCCCCGTGCCGACGCGCGTCCACCTGGCTGTGGGCGGCGACGACGGACGTGCCGTCGTGCAGCGCGGCGGTGACGGCGGGGGTGGCGGTATCCAGAGCGAGCAAGAGCACGCGAACAGCCTACGGCGCCCGGACCCGGCGCACGGCCGCCTCAATCCGGCGGGTGGCTGCTGCTAACGTCACACCGTCACAACACGGACAAAAACCGTACAAGATCGTACGAGAGGTGGGCACCCAGGTGATTCGGAGCAGCTCGGGAATCGTGGCCGCACTCACCGCGGTGGCGCTCGCCGTGATCGGCTTCCTCACCTACCAGGCGTCGGCGTACGCGCCGGCCGACCTGTCCGCCCCGGGGGCCGCCGAGTCCGTGCCGCCCACGGCGTCGAAGGCGCCGCGGGACAAGAACCACCCGACCGCGCTGCCCGCCGACTCGGGCACCGGTCAGCGGGTCGTGTACGCGCTGGACGACGACCGGGTGTGGCTGGTCGACGAGGGCGACAAGGTCAGGCTCACGTTCCGGGTCAGCCCCGGTACGGTCGATCCGCTGCCCGCGCGGTACGTCGTCACGTCACGCTCCGGGACGATCGTGGGCTCCGACGGTGTGGCCGTCGAACACGTGGTCCGCTTCGCCAGCCTGGACGGCGTCGCGATCGGCTTCAGCGCGGCGGTGGACGGCTCGGTGACGCCCCCCGACCCGGCCCGCAAACTGGGCGCGATCCGCGAACCACGGGGAGCCGGAGCGGCGATGTGGGACTTCGCCACGATCGGCACGCGGATCACGGTAATCAACTAACCGACTCAATCCGCCCGCATACCCACCCACCCGCCCGATAGGTGAACCCAACCTCAAGGGGCACCCACCTCAGGGGCGCGGGGAACGGCGCAATCTTTGTCTCTGGAGGGGCGCAGCCCCTTCAGGGGCGCGGGGAACGGCGCAGTCTTTTGTCTTTGGAGGGGCGCAGCCCCTTTAGGGGCGCGGGGAACTGCGCGACCAGCCCCCACCGGCCCGCACCCGCAAACGACCTAAGCCGCCCGCCGCCCCTCACCCCGCCCAGCCGCCGCAGGCACAGGCGCAGGCACAGGCGGTGGCGGCGGCACGGACACAGCCCGCACAAGCCCACCCACGGCAAGCAACTCCCCCACCGACACCGACACCCCACCGGCCCTGGAAGGAACACGTTCCGACGCAGACGCAGGCATCGCGACCTCCTGAAGAGCTCCGGCAGCAGACATGGTTAGGTAGACCTAACCAACTCCTCCGCCCATGTGAACACGCCGAAGCCTCCCGCCGCAACATCTTCCCGACGCCCTGTCGGAATGTTGGGGCGAACGTACAAACCGAACGAACCCAGCCCCGGTACCTCAGGGCATCAAGGCCTCAGGGCATCAGGGCATCAGGCGGAGAGCACGCCAAGGTCCACCGCCCCCCACCGCTCCCCCACCCCGGTCACGGCGACATGCCGTACCTCGTCGGTGGTGTCCCCCACGGCCCGGTGGATCAGCAGCTGCAGCCGGTCGTCCGTCAGCTCCTCGACCTTCCCCTCGCCCCACTCCACGACGATCACGGAGTCGGACAGCGACACGTCGAGGTCGAGGTCCTCCATCTCGTCGAGCCCGCCGCCCAGGCGGTACGCGTCGACGTGGACGAGCGGCGGCCCGTCCCCGAGCGAGGGGTGCACCCGGGCGATGACGAACGTAGGCGAGGTGACCGCGCCCCGGACCCCGAGCCCCTCCCCGAGCCCGCGGGTCAGCGTGGTCTTGCCAGCGCCCAGTTCGCCGGTGAGCATCACGAGGTCGCCGGCCCGCAGGAGCTTGGCGAGCCTGTGCCCCAACTCCTTCATCCGGTCGGGTGAGTTGACGACGATCTCCGCGGTCACGACACCGGGGTCAGCCGGGTTGCGCGGTGCTGCTGGTGCTTCCATAGCCACCAACGGTAGCCCCTGCGGGCACGGCGCCGACGCGGGTGAGCAGGTCGGCGAGCCGGTCTGTGACGACCTCCGGATGCTCCAGCATCACGAGGTGTCCGGCGTCCGGCACGAGCACCAGCTCGGCGTCCGGCAGCAGGTCGGCGATGGACTCGCTGTGCTCGCTCGGCGTCACGAGGTCCTTGACCCCGGCGAGGACGAGCACGGGCAGGTCGGCGAAGTACGCGAGCGCCTCGGTCTTGTCGTGGTCGGTGAAGGCGGGGTAGAACTCGGCGACCACGTCGATGGGCGTGGCCTCGATGAGCCGTTCCGCGAACCGCGCGACCGCCGGGTCGATGTCCCGGGACGCGAACGAGTACCGCTTGATGATCCCCGCGAACAGGTCGGCGGTGGCCCGCCGCCCGCGCTCCACCAGTTCGGCCCGCTGCCCGAGCGCCTTCAGCACTCCGGGCAGGATCCGCCGCACCGCGTTGACGCCCGCGACGGGCAGCCCGAAGTTGACCTCGCCGAGCCGCCCGGACGACGTACCGACCAGTGCCACGCCGACGACGCGGTCGCGGATGAGGCCCGGGTACTGGTCGGCCAGGGCCATCATCGTCATGCCGCCCATCGAGTGGCCGACGAGCACGAGCGGGCCCTCGGGCGCCGCCGCGTCGATGACGGCCTTCAGATCGCGGCCCAGCTGGTCGATGGTGACCGGCTGGTCGTCCCGGACCTGGGCCACGCCCCGCCCGGAACGCCCGTGGCTGCGCTGGTCCCAGTGGACGGTCCGGACGACTCCGCGCAGCGCGGCCCGCTGGAAGTGCCAGGAGTCCTGGCTGAGGCAGTAGCCGTGGCTGAAGACGACGGTGACCGGGGCGGGCGCCTTGCGGCCGAAGAGCCGGCGGCGGCGCGGGGCCAGCGCGGTGTCGGTCTCCACCTCGTCGACCTCGTAGTACAGCTCGGTGCCGTCGTCCGCGGCGGCCTTGCCCGGCGTGCCGCGCAACGCCCCGTACGGTCCGGCCGAGTCGAGGGCGAGCCGCGCCTTCCTGCGCATGCCGCGGCCGACCGTGAGCCGCTCTATGGCGACTCCGGCGGCGGCGCCCGCGGCGACCACGCCTATCGCGGCGCCGGCGACGCCTGCCCGGCGCCAGTTCGCGGGCCCGGCCGCGGAGAGGGCCGAGGTCGCGGCCGTGGCCGCTTCCACCGCTGCCTCCGCGCTGCTCTCGCTCACGAACCGCTCCTCTTCTTCGTCTTGTACGGGGTGCCGTCTGTACGGGATGCCGTTTGTACGGGGTGCCGTGCCCCGAAGTACTCCGCACGCGTGCGGAGTACTCATGCGGATACCCCGCTTGTCACTCGTTCACGTAGTCATTCACGTAGACGCGCGGTACGCGGGTTCCGATGCGGGTGACGATCTCGTACGCGATCGTGCCCGCGGCGCGGGCCCAGTCCTCCGCGGTCGGCTCGCCGTGGTCGCCGGGCCCGAAGAGGACGGCCCGCTCGCCGACCGGCGGCTGATCCCCGCCGAGGTCGACGGCGAACTGGTCCATGGCGACCCGTCCCGCGACCGTCCGCCACTTGCCGCCCACCAGGACGGGTCCGGCGCCGGAGGCGTGGCGCGGGATGCCGTCCGCGTACCCGACGGGCACGAGGCCGAGGGTCGTGTCGCCGGCGGTGACGTAGTGGTGTCCGTAGCTGACACCGTGGCCCGCGGGTACGTGCTTCACCAGCGCGAGCGAGGCCCAGAGCGTCATCACGGGCCGCAGCCCGAGGTCGGCGGAGGTGCCCAGTTCGGGGCTGGGCGAGATGCCGTACGTGGCGATGCCGGTCCGTACGAGGTCGAAGTGGGACTCGGGGAGCGTGAGCGTGGCGGGCGAGTTGGCGATGTGCCGCACCTCGGGGCGCAGCCCGGCTACCTCCGCCTGGGCCAGCATCTCTCGGAAGAGGCTGAGCTGGGCCTGGATGGAGGGGTGCCCCGGCTCGTCGGCGCAGGCGAAGTGCGACCACAGGCCGGTGACGGTGACCAGGCTCTCGGCCTCGGCCCGCCGTGCCTCGGCGACCAGTTCGGCCCAGTCGGCGGGCTGGCAGCCGTTGCGTCCGAGTCCGGTGTCGGCCTTGAGCTGCACGCGGGCGGTACGGCCCGCGGCCCGCGCGGCCTCCGCGGCCTCGCGCAGGGCCCACAACCCGCTGATCCCCAGGTCCAGATCGGCCTCGACGGCCTCCCGCCAGGGCCCGCCCGGCGTCCACAACCAGCACATGATCCGCCCCGGCAGCCCGGCCGCGCGCAGGGCGAGGGCTTCCTCCGGGGTGGCCGTGCCCAGCCAGGTCGCTCCCGCGTCCAGGGCCGCGCGGGCGCACGGCACGGCCCCGTGTCCGTACGCGTCGGACTTGACCACCGCCATGAGGGCGGCGGCCGGTGCCTGGGCGCGCAGGGTCCGCACATTGGCCCTCAGGGCGGCCAGGTCGATCTCGGCGCGGGCGCGCGCGGGTGCTGTCTCAGTCATCGCGGACCAGTGTCTCAGAGGGGTCCGACACCACTCTCGGGTACCGGGTCCAGGCCACGGCTTCTCGGGTACCGGGTCCCGGCCACCGCTTCTCGGGTGCCGGTCTCAGGTGCCGGGCTTGCGGCCCCACACGTACACACGGTCGCCCGTGTAGAGCCTGCTCCACAGGGTGCGGGCGTCGGCGAGCCGCATGTTGACGCAGCCGCGCGACCCGGGCGGGCTGTACACGCTGCCGTAGATGGCGTGGAAGGCCTGGCCGCCGCTGAAGAACTGGCTGTACGGCATGGGGGTGTTGTAAAGGGTCGACCAGTGGTTCTTGTGCTTCCAGTAGACCTTGAACCAGCCGGTCCTGGTCCGGTACCCGGCCTTGCCGGTGCGGACCGGCACGGGCCCGAACACCACCCGCTTCCCCTTCTGCACCCAGACCAGCTGCCGGCGGAGGTCGACGCACGCGACGCGACCGGCCCGTACGGGGCATCTCCCGGCCGCGTTCGGCTTCTTCGCGGCGGACAGGAGACGCATCCGGCCCCAGGTCACGGGCCCGGCGAAACCGCTGTCCGGCCGGATGCCCTGCTTGCTCTGGAAGGCCCGCACGGCCCGGCAGTCCGCCGCCGACTGCTTCCCGTCCACCTTGAGCCGCAGCCACCGTTCGACCTGCCGCTGGTGGGGCCCGGCCTGCCGGCTGCACGCCGTCACCCCGGCCTCCCGCGCGACGGCCTCGCTCAGCGGTACGTACTCGATCAGCGCGTCGCTCCCCTCGGCGGCGCGCGGCGGCTCGACGGCGTCCTCCGCGGCGGAGGGCGTGTAGACCTGCGGGGCGAGCACCTGGTCGGGGGTGTCCAGCTGCCAGGGCTGGTACGGGCCCGGGTGCACGCCGGGCACGAGTTCGCTCTGCGGTGCGGGTGCGCGGGGTGCGCGGGGCGCGCCGGGCGCGGGCGGGGGCGGGGCCGTGGGGGCGGCGACGGCCCCCGGCCCGGACAGCACGACGAGGAGGGCGACCAGGGCGCTGACCGGCGCGACGACGGTTCTCTTACGGACTCTCTTGCGGACCATGTGCTCAGCGAAACCCGGGAGGGTGCCGGGGCCTGGTCAGCCGCGCGGCAGGGTCGCCCGTTGTGGCGCACGCCCGCGTGTGCGCCCGCGCACGTTCCGCTTGGTTCGCGGCGTCGGGCCGTCGCGACGTTCCGCTCAGTTCGCGGCGTCAGGCCGTCGCGACGTCCCGCTGAGTTCGCGGCGTCAGGCCGTCGCGACGTCCCGCCAGGCCTCGCGTACCGCTTCGGCGACGTCGTGCGCCCCCACGGGCGCGCCGTTCGCGGCGAGCCGCCCGGCCAGTCCGTGCAGGTACGCGCCGACGCTGCCGGCGTCCCGCGCGTCGAGCCCGGCGGCGAGCAGGGACCCGGTCAGCCCGGACAGCACGTCACCGCTGCCGGCGGTGGCGAGCCAGCCGGTGCCGGTGGAGTTCACCCGCACGGGTCCGCCGCCGGGGGAGGCGACGAGGGTCGTGGACCCCTTCAGCAGCACGGTGGCTCCGTACCGCTCGGCGAGTTCCCGTACGGAGGCCAGGCGCGCGCTCTCGACCTCCTCGCGCGGGACGCCGAGCAGCGCGGCGGCCTCTCCGGCGTGCGGGGTGAGCAGAGTGGGTGCGCGCCGGGCCCGTACGGCGTCGCGGTCGGCGAGCCGCAGTCCGTCGGCGTCGACGAGTACGGGTACGTCCGTCTTGAGGACGGCCGCGACGACGTCGGCGTCGTCGCCGGCGCCGGGGCCGACGACCCAGGCCTGGACACGCCCGGCCTGCTCCGGCGAACCGGTGGACACGAGCGTCTCGGGGAACCGTGCGATGACGGCGTCGCCCGCGGGTCCGACGTACCGTACGGCGCCGGCGCCGGCGCGCAGGGCTCCGGAGACGGCCAGTACGGCGGCGCCCGGATAGCGGGAGGACCCGGCGGCGATGCCCACGACGCCTCGCCGGTACTTGTCGCTCTCGGCGCCGGGGACGGGGAGCAGGGCGGCGACGTCGGCGTGCTGCAGCGCTTCGAGCTCGGGCTCGCCGGGGAGCGCGAGGCCGATGTCGACGAGCCGTACGGACCCGGCGTACTCCCTCGCCGGATCGACGAGCAGCCCCGGCTTGTGGGTCCCGAAGGTGACGGTCAGGTCGGCGCGTACGGCGGCTCCGCGGACCTCGCCGGTGTCGGCCTCGACGCCGCTGGGCAGGTCGACGGCGACGACTGCTGCGCGGATCTCGCCCAGTACGTCGAGCAGCGGGGCGGCGTCGGGGCGGAGCCCGCCCTTGCCGCCGATGCCGACGATGCCGTCCAGGACGAGATCGGCGCGCCGGAGCGGCGCTTCGGCGGCCGCCGCTCCTTCGACCACGCTTCCGCCTGCGCGTCGCAGGGCGGCGAGGCCGCCGGGGTGGGTGCGGTCGGGCGTGAGCAGGACGGCGACGACGCCGGCGCCGCGCTTGGCGAGGCGGGCGCCGGCGTACAGGGTGTCGCCCCCGTTGTCGCCGCTGCCGACGAGCAGCACGACGCGCCGGCCGTAGACGCGCCCCAGCAACTCGGCGCACGCGGCGGTGAGCCCGGCCACGGCCCGCTGCATCAGTGCCCCGTCCGGCAGCCGCGCCATCAGCTCCTGCTCGGCGGCCCTGACCGTCTCCACGCTGTAAGCAGTACGCATGGGTCCGAGTCTCCCCTACGTCGCGCTCTTCGTCGTGCCCTTCGACTGCGGGCCGGTGGGGGCTGGTCGCGCAGTTCCCCGCGCCCCT
>NZ_JBHWZP010000127.1:0-24588 GCF_042728395.1 Streptomyces sp. NPDC060205 | reverse complement strand
GCCGTAGTCCGCCGCGTAGCCCTTCCGAACAAGGCCTGCCCTGTCAGCAGAGTTCCGTATGCCCGGGGGCGGCGGACTGCGGCGTACCGGCACGGCCCCGCCCCACGACGCCCGACACCACGCCCCACCCCGGACGGACCGGCACCACGCCCAAGCACCCCAGCACCCCAGCACCCCGCGCTCAACGCCCAGCACCCCGCACCCCGCACCCCGCCCCAAGCCGTAAAATCGACCCACTGTGTCTGATGCATCCCGAACCCCCCGCCCCAAGAGCGAACCCCGCTTCCCAGACGGCCCCCAGCCCGACCCGGCAGGCTCGCACTTCGAGCGACGGATCCGCAGCTTCCAGCCCCGCCGCAGCCGCGTCACCCAGGGCCAGGCGGACGCACTGCAGCGGCTCTGGCCCAAGTGGGGCCTGGACATCGACGGGCAGCGCACCCTCGATCTCGCCGAACTCTTCGCGGCCGACCTCCCCGTCGTCCTGGAGATCGGCTTCGGCATGGGCGAGGCGACCGCGCAGATGGCCGCCGCCGACCCCGGCACCGGCATCCTCGCCGTGGACGTCCACACCCCAGGCCAGGGCAACCTGCTGAACCTCGCGGACCGCGCCGGCCTGTCCAACCTCCGCGTGGCCAACGGCGACGCGATCATCCTGCTGCGCGAGATGCTGGCCCCGGACTCCCTCGCCGGCCTGCGCGTCTACTTCCCGGACCCCTGGCCCAAGAAGCGCCACCACAAGCGGCGCCTGATCCAGCCGGAGTTCCTCACGCTCGCCGCGTCCCGCCTGCGCCCCGGCGCGCTGCTGCACTGCGCGACGGACTGGGAACCGTACGCCGAAGTCATGCTGGACGTCCTCTCCGCGCACCCGGACTTCGAGAACACCAGCCCCGACAACGGCTACGCGCCACGCCCCGGCTTCCGCCCGCTGACCCGTTTCGAGGCCCAGGGCCTGGACAAGGGCCACGTGGTGAACGATCTCCTGTTCCGCCGCGTACCGCATGGCACGGACAGCAACGACAGCACGGACAGCGGTACGGACAGCACGGGCGTCTGAAGCCCCTCCCCCACGCCGGGACGGGGCACTCTCGCGGGCCGAGCCCCTCCCTCGTTAGGGTTTTTGTCATGGCCACCAGCCCCCCACCCCCGATACCCCCCGGCCTCCCCGCCGGAGGCACCCGGCGGCACGCACACTGGTGGCAGCGCACGTGGGTGCGCTACGCCGCGCTGACCACCCTGCTCGCCCTGTCCGGCCTGGTCATCCTGGCCCTCGTCCGCAAGCAGACCGGCACGGAGGGCTTCCTGGTGGGCCTCGGCCTCGCCATCTTCCCCGTCCCCCTGCTCGTCGCCGCGTTCCGCTGGCTGGACCGGGTCGATCCGGGCCCCTGGAGAAACCTGCTCTTCTGCTTCGCCTGGGGCGCCTGCGCGGCCGCGCTGATAGCCATCGTCGCGAACAGTTTCGCGACGCAGTGGATAGCGACGGCCACCGCGGATCCGTCCCACGCGGACACCCTCGGCGCGACGGTGATAGCGCCGATCGTCGAGGAGTCGGCGAAGGCGGCGGCCGTCCTGCTCGTCTTCCTGTTCCGCAGACGGGACTTCACGGGGATAGTCGACGGCGTGGTGATAGCGGGCGTCACGGCGACGGGCTTCGCGTTCACCGAGAACATCCTCTATCTGGGCACGGCCTTCGGCACGGACCAGCTCACCGGCGACACGGGGATCTTCTCCGTCACGGCCGCCACCTTTTTCGTACGCGTGATCATGTCGCCCTTCGCGCATCCGCTGTTCACCGTGCTGACGGGCATCGGCTTCGGCATCGCGGCGCTCTCGGCCGACCGCCAGCAGGTGCGGCGCGTGCTCCTGCCCCTCACCGGGCTGCTGCTCGCGATGGGCATGCACGCGATGTGGAACGGCTCGTCGGCGTTCGGCGAGTACGGCTTTTTCGCGGTCTACGCGGCGTTCATGGTCCCGTCCTTCGGGCTGCTCACCTGGCTGGCCGTCTGGACACGCCAGCGGGAACTGGGCACGGTCCGCACGGAACTGCCCTCGTACGCCGTGGCAGGCTGGCTGGCCGCGGCCGAGCCGTTCGTGCTCGGCTCGATGAAGGCGCGGCGGCTGGCGCGGGAGTACGCCACGCACCATGGCGGGCGGGACGCGGGGCGGGCGGTGGCGGAGTACGAGGCGTACGCCACCTCGCTGGCGTTTCTCCGCCATCGCGGGCGCCGGGGCCGGGCGGGGGCGGACTTCGCCGTACGGGAGCGGGAGTTGCTGCACGAGCTGTGGGCTCGGCGGGAGCCGGCCCGGCCGGCGCTGGCGTACGCGGCGCGGGCGACTGTGGGGGCGCCGGTGCCGTGGCCTGTGGCGGGGTACGGGTATCCGCCGCCTTACCCGGCATACAACCCGTACCGAACCTGACGCGCCGCGGTCCCGCGCGGGCCGTCCGTGGCTGGTCGCGCAGTTCCCCGCGCCCCTCAAAGCAAAAAACACGCCGTACCGACCGAAGCCGAGACCCAGGCGCGGGCCGTCCATGGCTGAGCGCGCAGTCCCCCGCGCCCCTCAGCGAAAAAGGCAAAGACGCGCGCGTCACCCGGACGCGCGCGTCAGTTTTTTCAGGTCTGTGTCAGTGGGAGTCAGGAGACCGCGGGGCGGGAGGCCGGCCAGGCCGGCCGCTGAGAGTGGTTTACGGGTTGAGGCCCTTGCCGCGCAGCCACGCCATCGGGTCGATCCCGCTGCCGCCGGCCGTGTGGACCTCCAGGTGGAGGTGCGCCCCGGTGACGTTGCCGGTGGCGCCCACGCGCCCGATGACGTCGCCGGTGCTGACCTTCTGCCCGACGCTGACGCCGATCGACGACTGGTGGGCGTACCAGAGCTCCGTACCGTCGTCGAGCGTGAGGACCGTGCGGTAGCCGTACGAGCCGCTCCAGCCCGCCTCGGTGATCGTGCCGCTGTGAACGGCCTTGATCGGGGTACCCGTGGGAGCGGCGAAGTCCAGACCCGTGTGCTGACCGGAGGACCACAGCGAGCCGGACTGCCCGAAGGTGGAGGTGATCGTGTACGAGGAGGTGGGCAGCGTGAACTGCTTGGCCAGCTCGGCGAGGCGCGCGGCCTCGGCCTTCGCCTTGGCCTCCTGCTCCTTCTTCTCCTTCGCGGCGGCGGCCTTGGCCTTCGCTGCGTCCTGCTCCTTGGCCGCGAGTGCGGCGGCCTTCTTCGCGGCGGCGGCCTCGGCGGACGCCTGGGCCTCGCGGTCGACCTGGTCCTGCTGGAGTTCGGCCTGGAGCATGATGCGAGAGCGCAGGGCCTCGCCGGCGTCGGCGTTGCCCTCCTCGGCGTCGGCCTCGGTGAGGCCGGCGGCGGTGAGCGCCGTGCTGGAGCCCTCGGGGGCCTCGTCGTCGGAGATCAGCGAGCCGACGTTCGGCAGGTCGGGGATCGAGATCGACACCGGCGGCTTGCCGGTCTGCGCGGAGGCCATGCCGCCCGCGCCGACGGCGGCTATGACGCCGACGCCCAGAACGGTGGAGCTGCGGGCGAGTCCCCCGCCACGCTGCTTGGCGACGCGGTGCTTGCCGCGGACGGGAACGACGGTGTCCGCGCTGGGATTCCAGGGCTCCCAGGGCTCATCGTCCCTGCGGGCGCCGAAGGCGAAGGTGTCGGGCTTCTTGTCGCCCGAGGTCTCTCCCGTCACCTCGTCAGGCATGAACGAGGGTGTGGGGGCAGGCCTGTTGAACGCCACGTGGGCGCGCTCCTTTCCTTCCTTCTCGCCTACCGGGTTAGCTGACGGGTTCGGAGCAGGAAGGTCTCCTACGCGCGTCAACCGCGGTGTTCACCACCACGAAAGACACGCGATTCACCCCATGTAGGTGGTTCCCCGGTTCCCTTGCGGGATTCGGCGCGTGCGCACGGAGCCGTCTCTTGTGACGGCTGGGACACCGCGCTGCGTTATCGAACGTTAATAGACTCAGGCACCGGATTCCAAGCTGTTCCTGATGATCGTTACGGCTGCTGGCCTGGACTTAAACGCTGCGAGCGGGGTAAATCGGGCGAGTTGATCGCCATTCACAGGTACCGTTTTTGTTGACGGTGTGTCAGTTGTTATGCGCAGGGGCGTCGTTCGACTACTGCAGGTGATATAGGTGCGGTGAGGTCCGGGAGAGGTCCGGGAAGACGCCCCGACGCCCTCACGGCCGCCGGACGGCGAGCAGCGCCATGTCGTCCGTACCGCCGCCCCCCGTGTACCGGAGCACGTCGTCCACCAGTTCGGCGAGCAGCGCGTCGGGCCCGGCGAACTCCCGCCCGGACAGCCGGGCCGCCGGGTCGAAGAACACGCCCCGACCGTCCCGGGCCTCGGACAGCCCGTCCGTGTGGAAGAGCAGCATGGATCCGCCCGGGAAGTCCTCCTCCTGCGCGCGGTCGGGCCAGGCGCCCAGGTCGCCCATCCCGAGCGGCAGCGCGGGTTCCGCCGCGGCGAGCGTGTGCACGGTCCCGTCGCCGCGCAGCAGGAGCGGTCCGGGATGGCCGCGGTTGACGAGTCGTACACGCTGGCTGCCGTGCGGGATCTCGGCGAGCACGGCGGTGATGAAGCCCTCGAAGACCTCGACGCTGTCGCGCCGCACCCCTTCGCGCATCAGCGACCGCTCCAGCCGCTGGGCGACCGCCTCCAGGGTGCTCTCCTGTTCGGCGGCCTCCCGGAAGGCGCCGATGACGACGGCCACGGCGGCGACCGCGCCCATGCCCTTCCCCCGTACGTCGCCCACGACGAGCCGTACGCCGTGCGGGGTGTCCTGCACGGCGTAGAGGTCGCCGCCGATGAGCGCGTCGGTCTGCGCGGCCACGTACCGCACCGCGAGGTCGAGGCCGCCGGTGCGCGCGGCGGGTTCGGGCAGGACGGCCCGCTGGGCGGCCTCGGCGATCTCGTGGGCGGAGGCCAGCCGGGCGTTGCCCAGGCTCACGAGCCGGTTGATGACGACGGCGAGGCAGGCGACCGTCGCCACGGTGGCGATCTCGGTGATCCCGCTCGCGTCGACGGCGAACCGCAGGGTGACGAGGACCATGGCCGCCGTCCCCGCGACGCCCGTCCACACGGTGGCGCCGAGCGACAGCAGGGGCGCGGCGACGAGCGAGGCGGCCGAGAGGAAGGGAGCGGCGGTGAAGTACTGCGGGGTGAGGACGTCGTACAGGACTCCGGCGACGATCAGCAGCGCGGGCAGCACGCGGACGACCGCGCGGGTACGGGGATACAGGCCGGTCCGTCTGTCCGGCTGCGACCCGGCGGAGCCCGGCGACCGCTGCTCGACCGCTCGACGCCCGATCACGTGTCTCCTGCCCTCGACCACCTCGCTCCGTCCAGAGTTCAGTGACCGGCGGTGAGGGGCGAGCGGACGGGGACCGGGCGGGTGAGCGCCGGCGTACGGGACGGCACGCGACACGGCTGCTGGAGCAGCGGAAAACACCTGAGGCCGGAATCCATTGGATTCCGGCCTCAGGCCTTCAGTAGCGGGGACAGGATTTGAACCTGCGACCTCTGGGTTATGAGCCCAGCGAGCTACCGAGCTGCTCCACCCCGCGTCGTTGACTCCACTGTACGCCATTCGCGGGACCCGGCGCACACCGGTAGATGTCAGCCCTGGTTCAGGTGCCGGTTGGGTGCCTTGGCCGCGCTCTCGTGCTCCGGGAGTACGACGACGTCGGCGCCCTCCGCCGCGAGCAGGCCGTTCCCGTCGGCGGCGGCCACGAACGTGTCGGGCTCGCGCCACGCGGTGACGACCCGGCGCACCCCCGCGTCGAGGATCAGCCGGGCGCAGGGCGCGGGCCGCGAGGCGCGGCGGGCGCAGGGTTCCAGGCTGCTGTAGACCGTGGCGGCGGGGAGCCGGGGATCGTCCGGCGCGATCTTGGCGAGCGCGGCCTCCTCGGCGTGCGCGACGGGGTCGGACTCGCGGGAGTACCCGCGGGCCAGCTCCGTGCCGTCGGCCGCGACGACGACCGCGCCGACGCTGAAGGCGGTCTCCGAGGGCGGGCACTCGGCGGCCAGTTCGCAGGCGAGCGCCAGCCACCGGTGGTCGGCGGCGGAGGGTACGGGCCCGGCGCCGGGCGCGGTGGGCACGTACCGCATGAGCACCACGTCTCCCACGGGCCGGGTCTCGACGAGTCGCAGCCGGCTGCGGGGGCCGCCGGGGTATTCGCCGTCCCCGAAGAGCTTCGGCGCGTGCGGCTGCCCCACGACGAGCGGCGCGAGGGCGAGCTGCAGTTCGTCGGCGAGGCCCTGCTGGAGGAGCTGGGTGTGGACCCGGCCGCCGCCCTCGACCATGAGCCGCCGTACGCCGCGGACGTCGTGGAGGTGGGTGAGCACGGCCCGCCAGTCCAGGCCGGGCCCCACGGGGACGACGTCGACGCCGAGTCCGTGCAGGGCCTGCCCGGCCGTCACGGCACCCTCGTCCGTCGTGTACACGACCTTCTCGCCGCCGGTGGACCAGAAGTTGGCGGTGGGGTCCAGGTCGCCGGTGCCGCTGACGGTGACCTTCAGCGGGTAGGCGGGCTTCCCCGCGGCGACGCGGGCGGCGCGCCGCTCGGCGGAGTTCACGAGGAGCCGCGGGTTGTCGGCGCGCAGGGTGCCCGCGCCGACCAGGATGGCGTCGGAGCCGGCCCGTACCTCGTCGACCCGGTCGAAGTCGGCGGGGCCGGAGAGCAGCAGCCGTTCGGGGCCGGTGTCGTCCAGACGGCCGTCGAGGGAGACGGCGGCGGACAACAGGACGTAGGGGTGGGGCATGGACGCGCTCTCTTTCGCGGGGCGGTGAGGCGGGGCGGGGGCCGTACCTGGGCTTCGGCCCGGCTTGGTTCAAGTTTGAAACAAACTTACACTGGAGGCATGACGACCCGCTGGCTCACCCCCGAGGAGCAGCGCGCCTGGCGCGCCTACATCGCCGCGTCCCACCTCCTGGAGGATGCGATCGACCGGCAGCTCCAGCAGGAGGCCGGTATGCCGCATGTCTACTACTCCATCCTGGCCAACCTCTCCGAGGCGCCGGAGCGCCGGCTGCGCATGACCGATCTCGCCGAGCGGACGAAGATCACGCGCAGTCGGCTGACGTACGCGGTGACCCGCCTGGAGAAGGACGGGGCGGTGCGCCGTGAGGGCTGCCCCAGCGACAGGCGCGGCAGTACCGCGGTGCTGACCGACGAGGGGATGACACTGTTGGAGCGTACGGCCCCGGGCCATGTGGAGACGGTCCGCGCGGCTCTCTTCGACCGGCTCTCTCCCGAGCAGGTGGGCCAACTGGAGGAGATCTGCGCGAGCGTCGCACGCGGCCTGGAGGGCGACGACGCGCAGGCACCCCCGGACGACGTCCCGTGGCGCCGCCGCTCACCGGGCCCGTGTACGTAGCCCCTGCGCCCGGGGCCTCTTCCCTACGACATCCGTTGCTTTAACTTTAAAGCATGGGTTAGGGTCTCGATCCGAGGATCTGCTTCAAATCTGAAGCAGATGAGGAACGTGGACCGGAGTACCCGCATGCCCGACTACCCCGCCGCCACCCAGCGCTCGCGCGTCCGGGTGCCCCTGCGCTTCCACGACGGCTACAGCGTCGACGCCGAACTGGTCACCTTCCACGGCCTGAGCGACGGCCAGGAACACGTGGCGATGATCCTCGGCGACCCGGCCGGTGCCGCCGCCGGCGCCACACCCCTGGTCCGCCTGCACTCCGAGTGCCTGACGGGCGACGCGTTCGGCTCGTCGCGCTGCGACTGCGGGCCGCAGCTGCGCGAGGCCGTCGAGCAGATCGCCGAGCGCGGCGGCGTCCTCCTCTACCTCCGCCAGGAGGGCCGCGGCATAGGCCTCTACAACAAGCTCGACGCGTACGCCCTCCAGGACGAGGGCCTCGACACGTACGCCGCCAACACGGCCCTCGGCCTGCCCGAGGACGCCCGCGACTACACGGCGGCGGCCCAGATGCTCACGGCGCTCGGCATCACGGAGCTGGACCTGCTCTCCAACAACCCCGACAAGGCGGAACAGCTCCGGGCGCTCGGCATCGACGTACAGCACCGCGTCCCGACGGGCGTGTTCACGACGGCCCACAACGTCCTGTACCTGCGGGCGAAGGTCCTCCAGACCCAGCACACGCTGCCGCTGGCGGAGCTGACGGCGGGCTGACGCGGCGGCCGTTCCGCATCGCCCGGAAGCGGTGGCTCCGCGCGACGGCGGGGCAGAACGGTGCCATGGGGGATGACGGGGACACGCAGGCGCAGGCGCAGGCACAACGCATCGCGGAGGACGGCAGACTCTGGCAGCACACGCTGCACGAGAACACGATGCTGTTCCAGCGGGGGAACCTCTTCCTGGTGGGCCAGTCGCTGTTCGCCGTGGCGTACACGACGCTCCTCACCTCGGAACAACACCTCGTGGCAGCGCGCGTCCTGGCCGCCTTCGGCCTCGTACTGGCCCTGACCTGGCTGTACGTGGGCCACCGGCACCGCCTGTACTACCAGCACGTGCAACGCCGAGCGGTGGAACGCCTGCCGGAGTACGCGGCGACCTGGTCGAGCTGGTCCACCCGCGGCCAGGGCCGGGGCCGAGGCCGCTCGATCATCCTGATCGCCTACGCGCTGCCGGCGCTGGCGGTGGTGATGTGGGGGGCGCTGCTGGTGATCACGTGAGCCCGTGAGCCCCTCACGTGGCCCCCGGTAGCCGCGCGGTCATACGTCGTAGACGCTGGACCGGTGTCCGACGTGGACCACCCACACCACCAGTTCCCCGTTGTCGAGCGTGTAGATGACTCGGTAGTCCCCGACGCGGAGGCGGCGCCGATCCGGCTGCGAGACCAGCGCGGTGGTGTGGAAGCCGAGCGGGTCCGTCTCCAGCTCCGTCAGCTTGGCGAGGATGCGCAGCGCGGCACCCCGGGGGATCTTGCGCAGTTCCGACCGCGCCTCCGGCCGGAAGACGGTGCGATACGCAGGCGCGCCGGGCTCATTCACCACGTGCCAACGTTTCCCTCATGACGTCCTCGATCGGGACGCCGTCCGCCGTGTTCGCCATGCGCTCGTCGATGATCCGGTTGATCTCGCGCTCTTCCCACTCCTGGTACCTGCGCAGGACCTCGATCGACACGACGGCGGCCACTTCCTTGCCCCGACGGGTGATGACCGTGGGGGTGTCGTCCCGGTCGGCCCGCTCGACCACCTCGGCCAGGTGGGCGCGCACGTCGCGGATGGACTCTATGGGCATCTGGGTCATGCACCCAAGAGTACCGAGTGCACCATGTGTACACAACGTGCGCACGGGGCCGGGCCTCCGGAGTGCCTACTCGGCGCCGGACAGGCGCACGCCTCGGGACTCGGCGACGCGCAGCGCGTCAGTCAGGCACTCGGCGAGCCGACGTCCGGCGAACCGCAGCTCCGCGGGCGGGGACGCCGGATCGTCGAGCAACGGGCGGGCGAGGTCGAGCACGTCGGCGCCCGTGGCGAGCAGCACAGCCTCCACGTCATCGGCGAGCCGGGACAGATACCCGCCGCCACTGTCCGCGACGAGGTAACAGGGCTTCCCGTCGAGCGACTGCCAGGGCAGCAGACGCGGCGCGGGGCCGGCGGGACGCTCCATCAGGCGGCCACCTCCCGCGCACCGATCAGATGCGAGTCGAGATCGACCCCCAGATCGGCGGCGAGCACGAGGGCGAGCCGACGCCGCTGCCGCAGTGCGGCTTCCGGGTCGCCTTCCACAAGGCTGGGGTGCACGGGGTGCCGTACGGCGGTGATGTGAAGACAGAGATAGGTCCGATGACGTGTGCGCCGCCGCGTGCCGGTACCCGGGCAGAAGAGAAGCCGCATCCATTGGAGGGCGCGGCGGATAGGGTCGAGCATGTTGACGCTCCTGTTTCAGCGTTGACCATGCCCCGGGAGGTCTTGCCACCTCGCCGGGGTCCTGCATATTTCGACCATACCGGGAACTGCGTCCCCCCGCACCCCTCTGATCAATACCGCGTCCCGACGCTACGGGACGCGTTCTGCCCCTGCGGTACGCGTAGGGCTGCGGCACCGTGGAGAGATGAGTGAGCTTCCGCGCTACGAGTACGTGAAACTCGCCGACGCGATCGCCGCAGACATCGCGTCCGGCACATTGCCGCAAGGGGCCGCGCTGCCCGGCGAGCGAGCCATGACGGATCTGTACGGCGTGAGCATCGGCACCGTGCGCCGCACCATCGTCGAACTCCGAAGGCGAGGACTCGTCGCCACCCTGCCCGCGAAGGGGACGTACGTCATCGACATGCCGAAGGCTCCCGGCGACGCACTCGATACCGACGAAACAGCCACCTGACGGGGTCGCTAGCGCGGCATCGGCGCACGCAGCGGGTGCTGTCCGCCGTCGCAGCCTGGGACTATCAAGCGCATGGGCAAGCATGGGCTCGACTCCCACACATCGCCAGAACCCGCTCTGGACCCGTTGAGCGCGACACCGCTGTATGTACAACTGGCCTATGCCATCGCGAGAAAGATCGCGTCCGGCGAGCTGGCGCCCGACCGCCCCATCCCCTCGGAGAACCATCTCGCCGACGAGTACGGCGTGGCCCGGCTGACCGCCCGCCGGGCCGCTCAGGAGTTGCGTGAGCGCGGGCTCATCGTCACCGTGCGCGGCAAGGGATCCTTCGTCGTGGAACGGCCGCCCGGCGACGGGGGCGAACCCCGTCAGGCCTGACGAACAAAACGAGCCCCCAGCTCAAGTGCCTCTGAGCTGGGGGCTTTCGTGTAGACCCTGTGGGACTCGAACCCACAACCAATGGATTAAAAGTCCACTGCTCTGCCAATTGAGCTAAGGGTCCGTGCGTCGGGCAACGCCGGCGCACGCACCGACCATGGTCGACGCAGGAACGAGCATAGCCGGACGCGGCCGGGACTCCGATCGGGTATCGGTGTCCCGGCCGCGTCAGGGAGTTCCGGGCGTCACGGATCCAAGGGCTCCGGGGTGCCCGCTCGGGCCGCTTCCCGGGCGCGGGTGCGTTCGTGGTCCGGGTTGAGGAACCAGTGGCGGGCCGAGGCGAACCACCATGCCGCCGCGAAGCCGAGGACCGCCAGGACCGCGACGGGCGCGTAGTTGAAGGTCTCCCAGGTGACCGGGGAGACCTGGGGGAGCATGAACAGGATCGTGATCACGCCCACCCAGACGACCGCCACGATGCCGATCGGGCGGGACCAGCGGCCCAGGTGCCACGGCCCCCGTTCGAACCCCTCGCCCTTGCGCAGCCGCAGCAGCGTCGGGATGACGTACGCGATGTAGAGGCCGATCACCGCGATCGACGTCACCGCCGCGTACGCGGTCACGTTGATCAGGTACGGCAGGCCGAGGACCAGCGCGCCCAGCGCCGCGAGCCACACCGCCGCGACGGGCGTACGGGTGCGCGGGTTCACCGTGTGCCAGAGGTGGGAATACGGCAGCGCCCCGTCGCGCGAGAAGGCGTAGATCATGCGGGAGTTGGCGGTCACGGACGCCATGCCGCAGAAGAGCTGTGCGCCGATGACGACGAGGAGCAGGAGCTTGCCCGCGGTCGCGCCGAGCGCGTCCAGGAGGATCTGCGCCGGCGGTACGCCCGTCGGCGAGGTGAGGGCGCCGTCGTACGACTGGATCGCGAAGGTGAAGCCGAGGAGGAGGACGAAGCCCGCGATCCACGAGGTCCAGATGGACTGGACGATGCCCTTGGGCCCGGCCGTGGACGCGTCGTGCGTCTCCTCCGTCATGTGCGCCGAGGCGTCGTACCCGGTGAAGGTGTACTGCGCCATCAGCAGGCCAAGCAGCACCACGTAGAAGCTGCTGCCCCAGCCCGTGTTGTTCACGAACTCCGTGAAGACGAAGGACGCGGACTGGTGCTGGTCGGGTACGAAGGTCAGCGCGCCGACGATGACCGCGACGCCCACGACGTGCCACCACACGCTGACGCTGTTGAGGAGGCCGACGATCCGTACGCCGAAGGTGTTCAGCAGGCCGTGCAGGACCAGGATGGCGGCGAAGAGCAGGATCGTACGGCCGGGTGTGACCTCGAAGTCGAACTGCAGGTTCAGGTACGCGCCCAGGAACGAGGCGGCGCCGAAGTCGATGCCGGCGGTGACGGCGACCTGGCCGAGGACGTTGAACCAGCCCGTGAACCACGCCCAGGCCGCCGCCGAACGCGGCGGAGCCAGGCGGTGGGCCCAGAAGTACAGGCCCGCGGAGGTCGGGTAGGCCGAACAGATCTCGGCCATCGCGAGCCCGACGAACAGGGTCATCAGACCCACCGCCACCCAGCCCCAGGTGATCACCGCCGGGCCGCCGGTGTTCATGCCGAACAGGTAGAGCGTCAGGCAGCCCGACAGGACCGAGATGATCGTGAAGGAGACCGCGTAGTTGGAGAACGCCGACATGCGGCGGGCGAGAACCTGCGTGTAACCGAGCTGGGCCAGCCGCTCTTCGTCCGACAGCCCACTCACTCTGGCGTCTTCTGTCATGCCCCCAGCAATTCCCTCGCCGGGGGTATGACATGCGCCACAGTGCGGTTGATCTGGCCGAAACACGGCCCCGGCACGGTCCGGGCACGGCCGCCACAAGTACGGGAACGCCGAAGGGCCCGGACGACCGAGGTCGTTCGGGCCCTTCGTGTACTGCCGGGTACTGCGTTGCCGCTACGGCGTCAGCGGGTCTCAGCCGTTGCGCTTCCAGCGCGGCTTGTCGTCGCGGCGGCCGTACGAGGAGCCGGTGGAACCGGAACCCGAGCCGGAGCCCGCGCCACGGTGGTCGTCACGGCGGCCCGAGGGGCGGTCGTGGCCGCCGGAGCGGAAGCCGCCGCCGGTGGGACGGTCCTGCCGGTCGCGGTTGAACGGACGGTCGCTGCCCCGGTGACCACCGGAGGGGCGGTCGTCACGGCGGAAGCCGCCGGTGGGACGGTCGCCGTCACGGCGGTCGCGGTTGAAGCCGCCACCGGAGCCGCCCGAGGGACGGTCGTCGCGGCGGAAGCCGCCACGGTCGCCACCGCGGTCGTCACGACGGTCGTCCCGGCGAAAACCGCCCGAGGGACGGTCGTCACGACGGTCGAAGGAACGGCCGCCGCGCTCGTCGTCCCGGCGGAAGCCACCGGAGGGACGCTCGTCACGGCGGTCACGGTTGAAGCCACCCGAGGGACGGTCGTCCCGGCGGAAGCCACCGCCGGTGGGACGGTCGCCGTCACGGCGGTCACGGTTGAAGCCGCCCGAGGGACGGTCGTCGCGGCGGAAGCCGCCACGGTCGCCACCGCGGTCGTCACGGCGGAAGCCACCGGACGGGCGGTCGTCACGACGGTTGTCGCGACGCTCGTAGTTGCCACGGTCGTCCCGGCGCTGACGCTGCTCGTCGCGCGGCTCGGCGGCCTGCGCCACCGGCTCCTGCGCCACGGCCGCCGCGGCGGCCTCGACGACGGCAGCCGCCTCGGCGAGCGCGGCCTCCGGGTCCTCGCCCCGCTCACGCGCGGAACGGGCGACCAGCCGGTCGGCCTCCTCGCGCAGCTCGACGGCACGCCGCTGCGCGCGCTCCAGCTCCTTGGTGAGCTGCGAGACCTCACGCTCGGCCTGCTGCGCCGCGTTGCCCGCGGACTCGGCCTGGACCTCGGTCATCGACCGGGCGCCCGTGATCTCCGCGACCTCCGGGTCGAAGGCGGCACCGCCCTGGATGATGTGGCGCGTGGCGTCGACGCCCGCGTCCTCCATCTGACGAAAGATCTGCCGGCGCTGGTGCGGCAGGGAGAGCGACACGACCGTGCCGCTGCGCCCCGCACGGGCCGTACGGCCGGAGCGGTGCAGGTAGTCCTTGTGGTCACCGGCCGGGTCCACGTTCAGGACCAGGTCGATGCCGTCGACGTGGATGCCGCGGGCGGCGACGTCGGTCGCGACGAGCGCGTTGACGTAGCCCTTCTTGAAGTCCTCCAGGACGCGCGTACGGGCGCCCTGCGTCATGCCGCCGTGCAGCGCGTCGGCCTTCACGCCGGAGTCGCACAGCTGCTCGGCGATACGGTCGGCGCCCAGCTGGGTGCGGACGAAGATGATCGTGCGGCCCTTGCGGGAGGCGATCGCGGCGGTGACCGGCGCCTTGTCCTTGGGCTTCACGATGAGGATGTGGTGCGACATGGTCGTGACGTTGCCCTGGGCGCTGTCGACCTCGTGCGTCACCGGGTTGGTGAGGTAGCGCTTGACCAGCGTGGAGATCTCGTTCTCCATCGTGGCCGAGAACAGCATGCGCTGGCCGCCGCCGGGGATCTGGTCGAGCAGCTCGGTGACCTCGGGCAGGAAGCCCAGGTCGGACATCTGGTCGGCCTCGTCGAGCACGGCGACCTGGACGTTCTCCAGCGAGCAGGCGCCGCGGTTGATGATGTCGCGCAGGCGGCCCGGGGTGGCGACGAGGACGTCGACGCCGCGCTCCAGGGCGTAGATCTGGTTGCCCATCGACGTACCGCCGCAGACGACCTTCATCTTGAGGCCGAGCACGTCGCCGTACGGCTGGAGGGCGTCCGCGACCTGCATCGCGAGCTCACGCGTCGGCGTGAGGATGATGCCGCGGGGCTTCTTCTTCTCGGTGTGGCCGCCGGAGAGCTGCGTGAGCAGCGGCAGGCCGAAGGAGAGGGTCTTGCCGGAGCCGGTACGGCCGCGGCCGAGGATGTCCTTGCCGGCCAGGGCGTCCGGGATGGTCGCGGCCTGGATCGGGAAGGGGCTGGTCACACCGTTCTGGGCGAGCTTGCGCACGACGCCCTCGGGGAGACCCAGGTCGCCGAACGTGACCTCGGGGGTCTCGGGAGCCGCGGCAGCCTCGGGGGCCGCGGTCTCTTCGGTCACCTCGGGCGCCTCGTTCTCGGGCACGACGATGTGATCAGTACTGGAAATGGACATGCGAATGCGAAACCTTCCGGAGTCTCTTCGGCACGCGCCCGTCAACTCCGTGATTTCGCAAACGACCGCCTCAATGCGGTCAGCCACGGCAAGGGAGAGTACGCGCCACGCGGCGCTCTGTGATGGCGCCGGGCGATGGGATCAAACGATCTACTACCATACGCACCCTGTGCCACTCAAGGCAAACCGGGGCCGAATATCCTGGTCAGAGGCCCGCACAGCCCGCGAGCCTTGGCGGCCGGACACCGCTCAGGCCTCGATCACAGGTCAGGCCTCGATCCCGGCCTGCGGCGCCGGCTCCCGGCGTTCGACGAGCTGCGGTTCCGGCTCCGGATGCGCCGAGGACGACGGCTCGGCGGTGGTCGGGTCCGGGGACGGCGGCGGGGTCTCCTTGGGCGGCGTCGGCTCCGGGTCCTGACGCGTCGGCGTGGGCTGCTCCTTCGTCGGCGAAGGCACCCCTGGCCTGGGCTTCTTTCCCCCGCTCTCGCCCTTGACCGGCTTCTTCGGCGCGGCCGAACCGCTCTCCCCCGCCGACGGCGACGCCGACCCGGACGCGGACCTGCCCGGCTTCGCCCTGGCGTGTTTTCCGTCACTCGCGCCGTGATAGCCGGAGTCGCCACGGCCCACCGCGGACCCCCCGTCGGGTTCCTCGCCGCCCCGCTGCCCCGCCGAGTGGGAGGGCCTGGCCCGGCTGCCCCCCTCGTCGTCGCCGACGCTCATGCAGCCCGCGGAGGCGGCGACTGCCAGGGCCGCGACGGCCAGACGGACGGGTACGTACATGGCGCGCACGGGCAGCTACCTCCGGATGGGGTCCCCCCTTGCCCGGACCGGGCCGGGAACGCGGGGACGGGAGCGCGAGGAAGGGTATGGGGAGTCCCCCTGCCCAACTCCCGCCGCCCGCAAGAGGACACGCGGCCGTATGCGTCGGACCCGTGCACACAGGGCCGGATGCCGGCCGGACAACAGGCGCGTCCGACCGCCCGACGCCGGCCTGAGCACGTGCTCACCTGCTTCGCTTCTTCGGGCGGGGCCGAACCCTTGCCTTCAGGGGCGCGGGGAACTGCGCAACACCAGCCACGACGCACCCGAGCACCTGTAACTGCACCCGCACCCGCACCCGACAACGCACCCCGTCCGGCGGCCGGACGTCAGCCGTACCCCAGGGCGTGCAGGCGCGCGTCGTCGATACCGAAGTGGTGGGCGATCTCGTGCACCACCGTCACCTCGGTCTCGGCCACCACCTCCTCGCGCGTCCCG
The DNA here is from genome assembly GCF_042728395.1 of Streptomyces sp. NPDC060205. Classification (NCBI taxonomy): domain Bacteria; kingdom Bacillati; phylum Actinomycetota; class Actinomycetes; order Kitasatosporales; family Streptomycetaceae; genus Streptomyces; species Streptomyces sp. NPDC060205. Next base: position 8,469 of record NZ_JBHWZP010000127.1, on the reverse strand, counting down.
CACATCCGCAGCGTGGGCCCCCGGTAGATCGTGATCCGGTCCGGCAGCACCCCGGCGTACCACTCGCCGCGGTCGGTCAGCGGGGTCCCCTCGTAGAGCCCGAGCAGCTCGGGATCGTCGGCGGGCGGTTCGTCCTCGACGAACACCGCCACGTTGTCCATCAGCCGCGTCAGCTCCGGCGGGATCCGGTCCAGGGCCTCGGCGACCAGTTCCTCGAACTCCTCGCGCGTCATCTCCAGCACAAGACCATTGTCCGGTACGGACGCCAGGACGGTAGGGCTGCCGCACAGACGGTAGGGCTGCCGCACAGACGGCGGGGCCACCGCACAGGGGGCCCGTGGCGGACGGCGGCCGGTGCGCCCGCATACCGGACCCGCCCCTTGGGCATACGGGCCCAATGGCCCGCGTCCCCGCTGCCGCCGCTCTGCTCCGCGTACGGAAGGCTCCCCGCATCCTCGTACGGCACTACCGCTCACGCCGCTCCCAGCCCGCCATCGAACTCGTCCACCAGCCGCACCCCTATACCCGTGCGCTCGGGCTCGTCGCCGTCGTGCTGCTCGGCGGGTGGCTCGGGCTGCTGGTCGTCGGCAACGTCCGGGCGCAGGTCGGCCCCATGGACACCACGATGACCCTGCGCCCCTCCCTCACCGGCGGCACGAAGATCAACGTCTCGCCGCTCGGCGCCCTCGAACTGCGCAGCCACACCGCTCCCCTGCGGCTCGACGTGGACGTCGACCAGCTCGACCCGGTCCGCTCACAGGCCCTCGTCGACCACCCGGAACGGCTCTCCGGCCTCCAGGACGAGGTCGCCGAGGACGTCGGCGCCGGCACGCTCGACCTGGCCGTACGGTCCTGTGTCGCCGTGGTCGCCGGCGCGACCGGGCTGGGCCTCGCCGTCTACCGCCGCCCGCGCCGGGCCCTCGCGGCGGGCGGCCTGGCGCTGACCCTGCTGGCCGCCTGCGGGGCGACGGCCTTCGCCACCTGGAACCCCAAGTCGGTACTTGAGCCGAAGTTCTCGGGCCTGCTCTCCTCCGCGCCCTCGGTCGTCGGCAACGCGCGCAGCATCGTCAGCGAGTTCGACGTCTACCAGAAGGAACTGGCCCGCCTGGTGACGAACGTGACGAAGCTGTACGACGTCACGTCCACGCTGCCCGCGTACGCGCCGGACCCCTCCACGATCCGGGTCCTGCACGTCTCCGACATCCATCTCAACCCGGCGAGCTGGAAGATCATCGCGTCGCTGGTGAAGCAGTACAAGATCGATGTCATCGTCGACTCCGGCGACACGATGGACCACGGGACGGCGGCGGAGAACGCCTTCCTGGACCCGGCGGCCGACCTGGGCGCCCCGTACGTGTGGGTGCGCGGCAACCACGACGGACGGGTCACCCAGGACTACTTGCGGCGCATGAAGAACGTGCACGTCCTCGACGACGGCCGGGCGGTCTCCGTCGCCGGGCTGCGCTTCGCGGGGATCGGCGACCCGCAGTTCACCCCGGACCGCTCGGCCGGGGTGGGCGGCGCGGGCCAGTCGGAGGTGCTGGCGGGCGCCCGCCTCGCCTCCTCCCTCCGCGACCAGGAGGCGGCCGGCACCCCCGTGGACATCGCGGTCGCGCACAACCCGACGGCCGCGCGCGAGACGGACGGGGACGTGCCGCTGGTGCTGGCGGGCCATGTCCACCACCAGGAGATGGAAGTCATGAAGTACGGCACGCGGCTGCGCATCGAGGGCTCGACGGGCGGGGGCGGGCTGCGTGCGCTGGAGGGCGACGACCCCGCGCCGATCGAGACGTCGATCCTCTATCTGGACCGCGACACCCGCCGGCTCCAGGCCTGGGACGAGATCAAACTGGGCGGCCTCGGACTGACGACGGCCGAGGTCAGCCGGCATCTCCCGAAGGAGAACCAGCCCGGGGCGCCCGCCTCCCGCACGCCTTCCACCCCCACCCCGTAAACCGTTTTGGCGATCCCTCCCGACATCCCATATGCTTCTCACGTCCCCGACGCGCTGCGAAGCGCCCAGGTGGGCCGATAGCCCTCATCGTCTAGCGGCCTAGGACGCCGCCCTTTCAAGGCGGTAGCACGGGTTCGAATCCCGTTGGGGGCACGCAATACCGTGTGCGAGACTGAGTTCGCTCGCTTGCGCACAAGCTTGGTCCTGTGGAGCAGTTTGGAGTGCTCGCCACCCTGTCAAGGTGGAGGCCGCGGGTTCAAATCCCGTCAGGACCGCTGCGGTTCTTTGTTGAACCGCGTGGCTGGGTAGCTCAGTTGGTACGAGCGATCGCCTGAAAAGCGATAGGTCGCCGGTTCGATCCCGGCCCCAGCCACAAATCGAAGGCCCCGTCCAGGTGGACGGGGCCTTCTTTGTGCAGCGGGCTGCGGCCGGGCGAGCGTGGGCCGTTTGCCATGAGCCGTAGGGCATCGGTGGGGTTTTCGGCTGCGGGTACGTCGTGGCTGGTCGCGCAGTTCCCCGCGCCCCTGAAGGCGTCGTGGCTGGGCGCATCGTTGCCCGCGCGCCTTTAAGCAAGCGTCGTGGCTGGGCACGTAGTTCCCCGCGCCCCTCCCACGCGCCAGCGCGCCGCTCGGGCCGCCGACGCGTGGGCCGGGGGCCCCATTCGGGGCGGCGACCTGAGCCTTACGCCCGACGTCTTGCAGGGGCACGAGATCAACGAGGCCAGCCCTGGCGCCTTCAGGGGTGCGGGGAACTGCGCGACCAGCCCCCACCGGCCCGCAGCCGAACCAACACACCAACCACATGACGCACGCCCCGACCGCCCCTCAGGGGCGCGGGAGCAACTAGACCAGCCCCGGTGCCTTTAGGGGCGCGAGGAACTGCGCAACCAGCCCCCACCGACCCCCAGCCGAACCCGCCGACACCGACCACATGACGCACGCCCCGGCCACCCGTCAGGGGCACGGGAGCAACTAGACCAGCCCCGGCGCCTTTAGGGGCGCGGGGAACTGCGCGACCAGCCCCCACCGACCCGCAGCCGAACGAGCCGACGCCGGCCAAATGGGACGGCGTCAGGACGCCGCGCCCGCCCCCGGGGATGGCGGTGGGGTGCCCGCCGCGTGGGACGGACCCCCGGTTCGGCCTCCCGGGTGGCGGTGGCGCCAGGTCCAGAAGACCGCGCAGGAGAGCAGGGCCCAACCGGCCAGGACCAGGAACGGGAAGACGTGCTGGTGACCGGCGAAGTACACCGCCGTGTGCTGGGCGTTGACCGAGCCGCCGGGCGGGAGCCAGCGGCCGATGACGCCCAGCGGGGACGGCAGCAGGGGCCAGGAGACCGCGCCGCCCGACGACGGGTTGCCGAGCATGACCATCAGCCCCCAGGTGGGCAGCATCGCCCAGCGCCCGAACAGGGTGTTGAACATCGTGAAGACCATGCCGGACGTGAACATGGTCAGCGCGAGGATCAGCCAGGACTCGACGAACGGCAGCTGAAGGGCGCCGAGGATCCAGTCGACCGCCACCACGATCGCGAAACCGCCGAGCAGGGCGTACGCGGCGGTGAACCCGATGCGTTCCATCGGGTTCAGCCCCCGCGCGTGCACGCTGAGCTGGATCGCCCCGATGAAGCCGATGATCACGGCCGCCAGGGAGATGTAGAAGATGGCGAGGCCTCGCGGATCGCCCTCCTGGAGCGGCTTGATGTCCCGGACCGTGACCGCCACCCCCGTGGCCTTGCCGACGGCCGGCGCCGCCTGCTGCAGCAGCTCCGCGACCGAGGCCCCGGACGCCCCGGAGACGTCGAGGACCACCGACCTGCCGTCGTCCCGCGCGTCGAGGATCGCGAAGACCTTCTGGTCGTTCACCGCCTCCACGGCAGCCGCCCGGCTGTCGTACGCGTGGATCTTCAGGGAGGCGTCGAGCGCCTTCTCCATCCCCGCGAGGAACGCCTTGCCCCGCCCCTCCTCGTACGAGCCCACCACCGCGGTCGGCACATGGCGCGGGGTCGGGTTCGCCATGGAGTACGTGTACGAGCCCGCGAAGAGGCCCGCCGCCGCGGCGAGGATCAGCACCAGCACCGACGCGGGAAGGAAGGGGGACTCCTTGAAGGAGGCCCAGCGTTCGCGCCGCGTGGGCGGTCTGCCATGGGCACCGTGCGGCATCTCGGACATACGCCCACGCTAAAGGCGCATAAAGGATATTTCTCTGCGACGGTCACCCCGGCCGGCCTCGGAGCCCTGCCTGCCGGACAGGCCCCCGCGCAAAAGCGTTCGCCCCACGTTTCCCCGAGGTGAGATCCTGGACCGCGTATGTCTACGCATCCTGCCCCCGCCCTCGGCGATCTCGCCTCCCGTCTGGCCGAGCTGTCACTGCGCGACGCGCACCGGCTCGGGCGCAGGCTCGAAGGCGCGCGCCGGATCCGCAAGCCAGAGGCCCGCGCCGCCGTCACCGCCGAGATCGGGGCGGAGGTGGCGAAGGCCGAGACCCGCATGGCCGAGCGGCGCGGCCGCGTGCCCACCGTCTCGTACCCCGAGCAGCTGCCCGTCAGCCAGAAGAAGGACGTGATCGCGGACGCCATCCGTGATCACCAGGTCGTCATCGTCGCGGGCGAGACCGGCTCCGGCAAGACGACCCAGATCCCCAAGATCTGTCTGGAGCTGGGCCGTGGTGTCCGCGGCATGATCGGGCACACCCAGCCCCGCCGGATCGCCGCCCGTACGGTCGCGGAGCGGGTCGCCGACGAGCTGGACACCCCGCTGGGCGAGGCCGTCGGCTGGAAGGTCCGCTTCACCGACCAGGTCAGCCCGGAGGCCACCTTCGTCAAGCTGATGACGGACGGCATCCTGCTCGCCGAGATCCAGACGGACCGCGAGCTGCGCGCGTACGACACGATCATCATCGACGAGGCCCACGAGCGGTCCCTGAACATCGACTTCCTGCTCGGCTATCTGGCCCAGCTGCTCCCGAAGCGGCCGGACCTGAAGGTCGTCATCACCTCCGCGACCATCGACCCGGAGCGGTTCTCCCGGCACTTCGGGGACGCGCCGATCGTCGAGGTCAGCGGGCGCACGTACCCCGTCGAGGTGCGCTACCGCCCGCTCCTGGAGGAGGACGGCGACGACGCCGACCGCGACCAGATCACCGCGATCTGCGACGCCGTCGAGGAGCTGCAGGGCGAGGGCAAGGGCGACATCCTCGTCTTCCTCTCCGGGGAGCGCGAGATCCGCGACACCGCGGACGCGCTGGAGAAGAAGAAGTACAGATTCACCGAGGTACTCCCTCTCTACGCGCGCCTCTCGCACGCCGAGCAGCACCGCGTGTTCCAGCAGCACACGGGGCGCAGGATCGTTCTGGCGACCAACGTCGCCGAGACCTCCCTCACCGTCCCGGGCATCAAGTACGTGATCGACCCGGGCAACGCCCGTATCTCCCGATACAGCCACCGCACGAAGGTCCAGCGCCTGCCCATCGAGGCGATCTCGCAGGCCAGCGCCAACCAGCGCAAGGGCCGCTGCGGCCGTACGAGCGACGGCATCTGCATCCGGCTGTACTCCGAGGACGACTTCCTCGCCCGCCCGGAGTTCACCGACGCCGAGATCCTCCGTACGAACCTGGCGTCCGTCATCCTCCAGATGACCGCGGCGGGGCTCGGCGAGATCGAGAAGTTCCCCTTCATCGACCCGCCGGACCACCGCAACATCCGCGACGGCGTCCAGCTCCTCCAAGAACTGAACGCCCTCGATCCGACGGAGAAGGACCCCCGCAAGCGGCTCACCGACACCGGTCGCAAGCTCGCCCAGCTGCCCGTCGACCCGCGGCTGGCCCGCATGGTCCTGGAGGCCGACAAGAACGGGTGCGTGCGCGAGGTCATGGTGATCGCCGCCGCGCTCTCCATCCAGGACCCGCGCGAGCGGCCGGCCGACAAGCAGACCCAGGCCGACCAGCAGCACGCCCGCTTCAAGGACGAGACGTCCGACTTCCTCGCGTACCTCAACCTCTGGCGGTACGTGCGCGAGCAGCAGAAGGAGCGCGGCTCGTCCTCGTTCCGTCGCATGTGCAAGCAGGAGTACCTGAACTTCCTGCGGATCCGCGAGTGGCAGGACATCTACACGCAGCTGCGGACCGTCGCCAAGCAGATGGGCATCCATCTCAACGAGGACGACGCGCCCGAGCAGCACGTCCATCTGTCGCTCCTGGCCGGGCTCCTCTCCCACATCGGCATGAAGGACGTGAAGGAGACCGGGAAGGAGGGCGGCAAGGACGGCGGGAAGGACGGCCGCAGCAGCACGAAGAACGACTACGTGGGCGCCCGCAACGCCAAGTTCGCGATCTTCCCCGGCTCGGCCCTCTTCAAGAAGCCCCCGCGCTTCGTGATGTCCGCCGAACTCGTCGAGACGTCCCGGCTGTGGGCCCGCGTCAACGCGAAGATCGAGCCCGAGTGGATCGAACCGCTCGCGGAGCACCTGCTGAAGCGCACGTACAGCGAACCGCACTGGGAGAAGGACCAGGCGGCGGTGATGGCGTACGAGAAGGTCACGCTGTACGGGGTGCCGATCGTCGCCCAGCGGAAGGTCAACTACGGGCGCATCGACCCCGAGATCAGCCGCGAGCTCTTCATCCGCAACGCACTCGTCGAGGGCGACTGGCGTACGCACCACAAGTTCTTCGCCGACAACCGGCGGCTGCTCACCGAGGTCGAGGAGCTGGAGCACCGGGCGCGCCGCCGGGACATCCTGGTCGACGACGACACGCTCTTCGACTTCTACGAGGAGCGGGTGCCCGCGCATGTCGTGTCCGGCGCCCACTTCGACTCCTGGTGGAAGCACAAGCGCCACGAGGAGCCCGAACTCCTCGACTTCGAGCGCTCGATGCTCATCCGGGAGACGGCCGGCGCGGTCACCAAGGACGACTATCCGGACTCCTGGCGGCAGGGGCGGCTGAAGTTCCCCGTCACGTACCAGTTCGAGCCGGGCGCCGACGCGGACGGCGTGACCGTCCACATTCCGCTCCAGGTGCTGAACCAGGTCACGGACGACGGCTTCGAGTGGCAGATCCCGGGGCTGCGCGAGCAGGTCGTCACCGAGCTGATCCGGTCCCTCCCGAAGCCGATCCGCCGCAACTACGTGCCCGCGCCCAACTTCGCGCAGCGGTTCCTGGAGCGGGCGGTGCCCCTGCAGGAGCCCCTGACCGTGACGATGGCGCGCGAGCTGAAGCGCATGGTCGGAGTGCCGCTCACCGCCGACGACTTCGACTGGTCCCGGCTCGACGACCACCTGAAGATCACCTTCCGGATCGTCGACGAGCGGCGCCGCAAGCTCGCCGAGGACAAGGACCTGGAAGCCCTGAAGATCCGGCTGCGGCCCAAGGCGCGCCAGGCGATCTCCAAGGCCGCGGCGGCCACCGCCGAGCGGCAGGGCGGGGAGTCCCTGGAGCGCACGGGGCTGACCGACTGGACCATCGGCTCCCTCACCCGTCTCTTCGAGACGCGCCGGGCGGGCCAGCCGGTGAAGGCGTACCCGGCGCTCGTCGACGAGGGCCCGGCCGCGAACACCGTCTCCGTACGCCTCTTCGACACCGAGGCCGAGCAGCAGCAGGCGATGTGGAAGGGCACGCGGCGGCTCATCCTGCGCAACATCCCGGTGAACCCGGCGAAGTTCGCGTCGGACAAGCTCACCAACGCGCAGAAGCTGGCCCTGTCCGCGAATCCGCACGGCTCGATCCAGGCCCTGTTCGACGACTGCGCGATGGCCGCCGCCGACAAGCTGATCGGCGACTTCGGAGGCCCGGCCTGGGACGAGGAGTCGTACCGGAAGCTGTACGACAAGGTGCGCGCGGAGATCGTCGACACGACGGTCCGCACGGTCGGCCAGGTCGAACAGGTGCTGGCGGCCTGGCAGGCCTGTGAACGCCGCCTGAAGGGCGTACGCAGCCCCGTGCTGCTCGCCAACCTGGCGGACGTACGGACGCAGCTGGACGCCCTCGTACGGCCCGGCTTCGTCACGGCGACGGGCCTGCGGCGGTTGCCGGACCTGATGCGCTATCTGGTGGCGGCGGACCGCCGGCTGCAGCAGATGCCGACGAACGCGCAGCGGGACACCAGCCGGATGGAGAAGGTCCACGAGATGCAGGACGAGTACGCCTGGCTGCTGGAGCAGTTGCCGCAGGGCCGTCCCGTCCCCTCCTCCGTACGGGACATCCGCTGGATGATCGAGGAGCTGCGGGTCAGCTACTTCGCGCACGCGCTGGGCACGGCGTATCCGGTCTCCGACAAGCGCATCGTGAAGGCGATCGATGCGGCCGCACCGTGACGGCGTGTGCACGGTGGGTGAGTTCGCTCTGCGGGCCACCCCTCCTGTAGAGTCTCGTTTCGCAGCGCAACGCAAGATCGCACTGCGAATCAAGGTCCTGTGGAGCAGTTTGGAGTGCTCGCCACCCTGTCAAGGTGGAGGCCGCGGGTTCAAATCCCGTCAGGACCGCAGAAGAAGAACGAAGGCCCCGCATCCGTAACGGATGCGGGG
>NZ_JBHWZP010000126.1:0-24706 GCF_042728395.1 Streptomyces sp. NPDC060205 | reverse complement strand
CCCCTGATTGGGGACGGGGCGAAGCCCCTCCCCGAGGGGCGCGGGGAACTGCGCGAGCAACCCCCACCGGACCCGCACGTCAAGGGGCGCGGGGAACTGCGCGGCCAGCCCCCACCGGGCCGCAGACGAACGCGGTTTTCAGGGGCGCGGGGAACTGCGCGAACGGCCCCCACCGGCCCGCGGACGGGTGTCGGGTGGGGGGCCGGGGGTCAGACCCCCAGGACCCGGATCGACGGGTGTTCCTCAGTGTTGAGGTACAGCTTTTCCTGCGTGCCGCGCTGTTCCAGCTCCAGGACCAGCCGGTACCGGTACAGCCCCGGCCGGGCCGTGCTCAGCACCGTACCGGCCCAGTAGTAGTAGACCGGCGTGAACTTGTCCCGCATCCGGTCCGGCGCCCCGTAGATCTTCAGCTCGGTGAAGATCTTCCGTTCCGCCACGTCCTCCTCGTCCCCGGACTCGGTGTCGAGAAAGACGATGCTGTTGATCTTCGGCATGGGCGGCCACGTGTTGTCGATCCGCTTGTCCATGTCGATGGGCCGCACGATCCAGTTCAGGACCTGCCCCTGCTTGCAGAACGTCTGGAGGTGGTTCGTGCCCTGCCCGTCCCCGCCGATGCTGTTGTCCATCATGAACATCGACTCGCTGAGCGAACCCGTCTCGGTCGCCCGCTCCATGTCGATCAGGGTGACGATGTTGAGCTGGACCGAGTTCAACTGGCCCGGGTTCTGCTTCTGTTCGACGGCTTCGCCGACCGTGCTCGTACTCATCGCTCCTCCTGGAATCAGCCGACGAGACTGGGGGACAGCGTGGTGACGATCGGCTCGTCGCGCGAGCCGAGCCGGAACCGGACCTGGTAGTAGGTGTCGCCCGGGACGTCCTTCTTCACCGTCCCGATCCAGTACGCGACGTCCGTGCCGGGATAGACCCTGCGCTCCGGCTCGCACACCTCGTGGTCGATGTCGATGCCGTCGATCGCCGTGTACGCCTCGCACTCCAGGGCGAGGACGGACCACAGGATCTGGTCGCCGCCGCGGACCCGGGTGCGTAACTGCTCGGTGCCGAACCCGAGGGATCCGCCGGCCTTGTTGGTGTCGTAGAAGTACAGGTTGCCGTGCACGGTGCCGGTGGCGAGGGCCCCCACGCAGTCCACGACGGCGGTGATCGCGATGGGGCGCCTGGCGCCGCCGTTGTCGGTCTCGCTGGTCATCTACCGCTCCTCCTCTGCGAGGCCGGGCTGCTGGGTGCCGGACTGCTGGGTGCCGGACTGCTGGAAGTACTCCGCCCCCGGGGCGGACGACAGGGACGACAGGGACGGCTCGATGGGGAGCAGGCCCATGCCCGAGCCGGTGAAACCGTTGAACTTGGGCTCGGAGGTCACCCGCAGCGCCGACTCGCAGGTCATGTTCACCGGCTCCCACAGGGCCTCGCTGCCCCGCTGCACCAGCCGGTGGAGCTGGATGCGCATCGAGTAGGAGTACGTGCCGGGCCGCGAGGAGTCGACCGTGGCGGACCAGTACCAGCCGTCGGTGACGAGGTCGGGAGAGCCGTACTCCGCCGGATACATGATCTTCTCGTCGACGGCCTGGCCGTAGATGTCGGTGATCACGGGGGCGGGGTAGCTGTAGGTCCCCGCGGAGGTGTCGGTGACGATCTCACCGGTGAGGTCGATGACCTTCTGTCCCGACAGCCGGCCCTTGGTGCGCCGGGTGGTCTTCACCCGCGTACCGACCGCCTTGCGGATCTCGTTCAGATCGGCCGCGGGGTCGGTGGCGTCGGGTTTGGCCGTGAGGGCGTCCAGTTCCTCCAGGGCCCGGGCGTCGCTCTGCAGGGACCGCTCGCTCTCGTAACCTCGCGGCACGGTCGGCGGCAGCGAACCCAGGCTGTACGGCAGCCAGTTGAGGACCTGTTCCGTGGCCTGGGAGCCGTCGCGCCAGTAGGCGCCGTGAATGGCGGTCACCAGGTCGCCGGTGCCCTGCCCCTCGGATCCGTGCAGCTTCATGTTGTCGAACAGATAGACGTTGTCCCGCAGGGTATTGGCCTCCAGGGCGTTGCCGATGTCCACGAGCACGATGATCGCCAGCTGTTGAGCCATGCTTCCACCTCGTCGTTGTGGGATGTCTGCTGGTCGTCAGGACCCGGTCCGCCTCGGCTCATACGCCGATCAGCGCCGGCGAGTCGACGTGCAGCACGCTGTACCGGCCCTCGTACATCTGGAGTTCGAGGCGGTACTTGAAGGGGGTTCCGGACGGCAGGGACGGGGGGACCACTCCGGCCCAGTGCGCCAGGTCGAGCTTGTCGCCGTCGCCGTCGGCCGCGGTGCGGGTCGCGGGGGTCGCCACCCCGTCCTCGCCGAGGAACGTGATGCTCCGGATCTCGACGGGCGTCTGGAGGTCGACGGCGAGGGCGGACCACTGGACGACCTGGCCCGGCCGGACGGCGGTGCGCAGATGGGCCGTTCCCTGTCCGGTGCTCTCCTCGCCGGCGTTGTCGACCAGGCAGAGGTTGCCGTTGTGCAGCGTGCCCCCGGAGAGGGCGCCGATGACGTCGACCACGGCGATGATGTTGATCTGCGGTGTGTAGGCCACTCGTTCCTCCTGCGTTGTGAGCGGGGTTACGCACGGGGTGAGGGTGATCGCGTTGCGTCTTTGCGGGTCGGTGCGGCGCGGTGGTTCAGGTCCGGTCGCGGACCAGCGGCACCTTGCCGACCGAGGTGCGCTCGATCTCCGGCGAGTGCCGGGGCACGAACCGGACCTCCAGGCGGTAGCCCGTCTTCGCGACCGAGGTGGGGTTGGCCTCACCGTCGTTGAACAGGGACAGGGACCGCGGCAGGGCGTTGACGAGCACCCGCTGGAGTCCGGCGGGACCGAGCAGGGAGTCGACGCGGTACGCCGGGGTGAGCACGTCGTCCACGGCGGCGTACAGGGTGATGACCCGTTCCTCGCGCCGGTTGACGAACTGGATCTCGTGAGCGGCCTGGTCCAGGTCCACCACGCCGGCCGTCCGCAGTTCGTCGCGCAGCGCGTCGTAGGCGCGCACCGCCGAGTACTGGCTGTCGTTCAGGTGCAGGATGTCGCCGGTGCGTCCGGCGAACTCGAACTGCTGGGCGCTCGGGCCGCCGGGTCCGTCGAGGCGGGGCCTGCGGATCATGCGGTCGCCCAGCTTCAGCCGCAGCAGCGGCGCCTCATGGGCGTGCAGCCGGGTGACGACCAGTTCGCCCTCCTCGCCCTCGGGGACCCAGCGGCCGTTCTCGTCGACGATCTCGACGAGGTGCAGGCCGGGGACCGCGGTGAGGACCGGGCTCGACTCGGCCAGCTGCAGCCCGATGGTCTCCGCCTGGGTGGCCGCGAAGTAGCTGAGGATCGCCAGGTTCGGGTAGAGCGCCTTGAGTTCGTCGCGGTTGCGCTGCGGGAGCACACCGCTGCCGTAGAGCGCGACGCGGAAGCTTTCCTTGGCCTTCTGGCTCATGCCCGCGCCGAGTTCGGCGAGGATGGCGATGCCCGCCGAGATACCCATCAGCGCCTTGGGGCCCCGGTAGGAGAAGACGTGCTCCAGGACGGGTGCGGTGACGGGTCCGGCACCGATGTAGTTGACGCCCGGCACGCTCTGCAGCACTCCGCCGACCATCGTGCCGCTGCTCCACATCTGGTAGTCGGCGAGCGTGGTGAGCAGCCACTTGGGGTCCGCGCCCGTGAGGTGGGGGCCGATCTGGTACGTGCCGAGGAAGTGGCCGGCCACCGCGTAGGTGTCGCTCAGTTCTCTCAGCGAGTACACGGTCTCCAGGGGGCTGCCGCTGCTGGTCCCGCCGCTGGCGACGACCTCGAAGCCACCCCGCTCGTGCGGGACGACCATGCCTTCGCGGGAGCCCATGAAGAGGTCGCGCTGGGTCTCCTTGTCGGACAGCGGTACGCGCTGCCACGCCTCGTAGCTGTCGGGGGGCCGGATGATCCCGGCGTTCTCCAGGCGTTCGCGCCACAGTGGATTCAGCCGGACGGTGTGCATCATCTGCTGGAGCCTGCGCAGCACCAGGGCGTCCTGGATCTCGTGGGAGATCTCGCTGTAGGGCTGCCCGCAGACCCGCTCGCATTCGCGCATCTTGCTCGCGAACGACGGCAGCAGGGTTACCGCCTCGGGCGTCGGCGGGGTCAGTTCCCAGTCCGGGATCAGCCAGTTGACCAAGCCCTGGAGATCGGTGGGAGGCGCCTGGGCCACCCGTGTGTCCGTCACTTCTCCCGCCCCGCTTTCCTTATCTCACCGAGCAGCATCCGGAAATGCTCGGTGGTGATCTGGTGGTTCATCATGACCACCCTGAGGGCGGCCACTCCGTCCACGTCGACCTTGGATATGAAGAACTGCCCGTCCTGCTTGATGCGGTTCCTGATGTCCACCTGGAATGCGGCCACTTCGTCGTCCGCGAGCCATTTCGGACGGTAGCGGAAACACATGATGTTGGCCTCGGGGCAGTGCAGCGTCTCGAAGTCGTCCTGCTTTTCGAGTATGGCGTGGGCGTCCCGCGTCAACCGGCACAGGTACTCGATTTTCTCGGCGAAGAGCGCTCTGCCGTACATCGCCCACAGCACCCAGAGGGTCATCATCATGGGGCGTTTCGTGCATTCGAAGTTCTTGTCGCCGCTGTCGAGTGCCGTATAAACACCCGGCTGCGCGTCGAACACGTAACTGGCGGTCTGCCGGAAGGCTTCCCTGCTGTGTTCCCTGTTCCGGTAGAAGAGCAGGGTGCACGGGGCCGGCACGAACATCATCTTGTGCGCGTCCCAGGCCAGCGAGTCGGCCTGGTCGACGCCGCGCAGTTTGTGGCGCAGTTCGTCGGAGACCAGCAGGCTCGCGCCGTGGGCGCCGTCCACGTGCAGCCACAGACCGCGTTCGCGGGTGAGGGCGGCCAGTTCGGCGAGCGGGTCGAAGGCGCCCACCGAGGTCGTGCCCGCCGACGCGACCAGGCAGAAGACGTCCAGGCCCTGCCGCTGGGCGGCGTCGAGGGCGGGCCCGGCCCGGGAGACGTCGATGCGCCGTGCGGCGTCGAGCGGCAGGCGGACGATACGGTCCTCGCCGATCCCGAGGATGCCGGCGGCCCGGGCGACGCTGTAGTGGACGTCGGCGCCGACCGCGACGGCGGGCGTGGCCGGGCCCCTCGACGCCTTGCCGCCGCGGGCCCAGACTCCGGGAAAAGCCCTGTTCCGGGCGGTGAGCAGGGCGGTCAGATTGGCCAGTGACCCGCCGGAGGTGGTCACCATGTCGAAGGTGCCGGGCCGGTAGCCGATGAACCTGTTCAGCTCGTCGGCCATGATCCGCTCGACGACGTTGGGCAGCTGGCCCGCCTCGTAGAAGGACGAGGGCTGGTTGACGACGGAGCTGACGAAGTCGATGACCGAGGAGAGCGGGACCACGCCCGAGAACTGCCGGCCCATGTAGCCGGGCGAATGGACCTGGATACCGGTCCTGATGTACAGGTCGACGATCGCCGAGAGTTTCGCCTCGTCGAACGCGGCGGGTTTCTCGTGCTCGGTGGTCATCAACGCCCTGGCCGTCCGCGTCAATTGCGCCGGGTCGGTGAGTTCCAGGCCCCGGATCGACAGATCGGCCAGATGCTTTTCCAGCTTGGCCAGCACGGATTCGGTGTTTTCACGGAACAGTTGTACATCGAATGCTTCGGTCGATGGTCCGCTCTGAGGTAATTCTGTCACGCGGGCCTCCCTCGTACATTCCATGGCCACTTGATGATTGAAGCGCATCGGAAGTTGAACGGGCAGCGAGCGGCAGAGCGGACCCATCGTAGAGCGTCGCGGCGCATGAATATACAATTCCTCTACGACTGTCCGGAATCGTCCAGCCGCCCCGGGACCCGTCGGAACGGCCGTCACACGCGTGCCGAACAACAAACCGGAGTCACAGATACCGCACGTGGCATCCGGACCGTGATGAAGAGAGCGTTCCGGTGCGCACGGCACTGAATACCGCAGGCGACCGGTACGCCGCCATCTTGTGCCGCACCCCCGGAAAGAGCGGTTTCACGCCAATCGCGAAGATCCCCGCCCGCGGGCGGCAGCGGCACCACGCGACGGGTTAAACGTTTCTTTCAAGGCACATTTCTGGCCAAAAAATATTATATATCGCACACTAATTCGAAAAATCCCGCTCACGTGCGAGGTCGCCCGCGAAGAGGGCCCCGACGAGTTCGCCGGGGCCCTGACGGACGGCGGATCAGCCGCCGTTCTCGGTGTGGCCCGCGTCGGTCGCCGCCGCGAAGTCCGGTCGGCCGAGCGGTGACTTGGTGCGGACGGCGGCGATCCACTCCGCGGTGCTCGCCGTGTAGGCGAAGAACGACTGCAGGACCACCAGGACCGCGTGGTGGATCTCGGCGGCGGACAGACTGCCCGCCCTGTTGGTCAGGGCCAGCGCCCCGGTCGCGTCGGCGAGCAGCTCGACCTGGTAGCCGAGCTGGACGGCGTGCCGGGCGGTCGACTCGTCGCAGGTCTGCGTCATCCAGCCGACGAGGGTGAGCGTGTCGACGCCCGCCCGGCGCAGCCAGTCGTCGAGGTCGGTGCCGATGAAGGACGACGGCAGCGTCTTCTCCACGAGATGGTCGTGGGGGCGGGAGGCCACCACGTCGTGCAGGGCGAAGCCGTGCGTGCCCCGCGCGAAGAGGGGGGCGCCGGCGGGAGCGGCGTGCTGGACGAGCACGACGGGAACCCCTTCCTGGGCGGCGGTGTCGAGGGCCGCGGCGATGTTCGCCAGGCTCAGGGACGGGTCCGGGTAGCCGATCGGCAGACCGCCCGTGACGTACTCGTTCTGGACGTCGATGACGACGAGGGCACGTTTCATGACGGGGTCTTCCCTCCAGCGGGACTGCGGGTGACGGAACTGCGGTGGGTGAAAGCGCGGTTGACGGGTGCGGGCCTCACCGGGCCGCCCCCGTGGCCCGGACGAACGCCTCGAACAGGGCCTGTTGTGCGGGGTCGTGGCGGGCGGTGTGCTCGGGGTGCCACTGCACCCCGGCGAACCAGGCGCGCCGGTGCGGTAGTTCCAGTGCCTCGCGGGTGCCGTCGTCGGCCCGCGCGGTGACCTTGAGGCCCGCGCCCACCCGGTCGACGTGGGTGCGGTGGAAGCAGGACGCCGTCACCACCTGGGCGCCCATGCTCAGTTCGAGCAGGGTGGCGGGCTGGACGGCCACCTGGTGCACGAGGTTGTGGTGCCGGCGCCGCCAGCCCGCCAGCTGCACCTGCAGCGTGCCTCCGAGCGCCACGTTGACCGCCTGGAGACCCCGGCAGATTGCCAGCAGGGGCAGCTCGGTCCGCAGGACGTGGTGGGCCACCGCCAGATCGAAGCCGTCCTGTTCGGCGTCGGCGTCGTGCGTGCTGCCGTGCGTCGGCGTGTTCCCGTAGCGGCCGGGCGGCAGTTCGTCGCCCCCCGGCAGCAGAACGCCGTCGAAGCGGGTCAGGCGCTCGGCGACGAGCGCGGGGTCACAGCTGCCGTCCGGTGCGTGGGGGTGCAGGGTGACCGGTTCGCCGCCCGCCCGCCAGACGGCTTCGACCAGGGCACGGGCGACGATCTCGGCGGAGTACCGCAGGGCCGAGGTCGAGACGGAGAAGCGGGCGGGAATGGCGATGAGGGGGCGTGCGGGACGGGGACGGGTCACGGGCATTCCTCTGGGGGGAGGCGGTTCGATGTACGGCGGTTCAGGTCACGGCGGATCCTTTTCGGAGGTCTCCGGGGCGGGCGGGGCCGCGGCTGCGTCCGGGGTCCGGGGAGCCGGGTTCTCGGGAGCCGGAATCCGGGGAGCCGGGTTCTCGGGGGCCGGGGCCACGGGCCGTGCGGACGCCGGCCGGGCCAGGTACGCGGCGGCGCCCAGCAGCCAGACGGCGGGGACCGCCAGCGCGAGCCAGGTGGCGGTGGTCCGGTCGCCGCCGATGAGGGTCGTCAGGTTGGCCAGGACGAGCCAGATGGCCCCGGCGATGCCGAGGGCGCCCAGCGCGGGCGCGACGGCGGTGTTCCACGGCCGCCGGTCCAGCCGGTTCCGGCGGAAGAAGACGACGACGGACACGGACGTCAGGAAGTACAGCAGCATGATCGCCAGGACGGCGACGCCGCTGAACCAGGAGAACAGCGTCACGACCGGATCCCGGCCGGTCAGCGCGAACGGGACGACCAGCAGCACGGCGATCGCGGTCTGGACGACTCCGGCCGCCCAGGGCGCGCCGCGCCGGTTCACGGCGCACAGCGCGTGCGGGAGGCGGCGCTCACGGCCCAGGGAGAACAGATAGCGGTTGGCCGAGTTGTGGAAGGCCAGGATCCCCGCGAAGAGGGAGGTGGCGAGCAGGACGGGCAGCAGGTCGCCGGCCCAGTCGCCGAGCCGGTCGGTGACGGGCTGGAAGACGAACGCCGAGGAGTCCCCGTCCGCAAGGGCCCGGCCGGCGTCGTCGGTGGCGCGCGAGGCCCCGTGGGCGGAGATCACCATCCAGGAGGTGAGGGCGAAGAACGCGGTGATCAGGGTGATGGAGAGGTACGTGGCACGGGGTACGGTCCGCTCCGGCGCGCGGGCCTCCTCGCCGTAGACGGCGGTGGCCTCGAAGCCGAACATGGACGCCACGGCGAACATCAGGGCCACCCCCGGAGCGCCGTCGAGCGCGGTCTTCGGCGAGAAGGCGGCGGCGAGCCCGAGCCCTTCGGGTCCTCCCCCGCGCAGGAGCGTGACCAGAGCGAACACCAGCAGGATGCTTGTCTCGGCGACCACGAAGACGGCCAGCACCCGGGCGCCCGTGTCGATGCCCGCCACCCCGAGGCACTGCACCAGCGCCATGGTGAGCAGGGCCCACAGCCACCACGGCGCGTCGATGCCCGCGTGCACGTCCAGGAGTGGGGCGACCGTGACTCCGTAGAGGCCGTACATCGCGGCCTGGATGGTGCAGTACGCGAAGAGCGCGACGGCGGCGGCACCCGTGCCGGCGGTCCGGCCGAGGCCCCTGCCGATGTACGTGTAGAACGCGCCGGGGTCGACGACGTGCCGGCTCATCGCGACGAAGCCCACGGAGAACAGCAGGACGATCGCACCCGCGGCGACGTACGCGGCGGGGACGCCGGATCCGTTGCCGAGTGCGACGGACAGGGGCACGGCTCCGGCGATGCCGGTCAGCGGGGCCTGCGCCGACAGGACGAGGAAGAGGATGCCGAGGACTCCGAGGGCGTCGCGCTTGAGCCGGCGGTCCGCGGCGGTCACGGTGGTGCTGCCGACCTGGCGTCGGCCGGGATCCGCGTCGGTCACGACACGTGGGGCCCGTGAGTGTGTGCGCGATCGTGGCGGCGGTCGCGGTCGTGGTCGTGGTCGCACCTGATCCTGTCGGCAACGGCCTTCATGGGACGGTCCTCCCGAGGTGCTGGGCCTCAGTGCGAGGAAGGGGCGGCGGAAAGGGCGAGGGGGGCGCCCGGATTCACGCCGACAATTCGTTTGGCACCAAACAACATAGGCATGCCCTCCGGGGCGGTCAATCCCTCGCGGCGGGCACCGACTTGAGCCGCACCCTTGCGGGAGGACGACAGGCGTCCTTACGGTCGTCGTACCGTTTGACATCAAACAAACGGTGGGCGGCAGCAGCGCCCGGGCCGGCTGACGGCCCCGTTCCCATCTGCCCGAGGAGGCAGCGGTGAGCGCACACGACCCCTCCCTGACCAGGGAACACACCGAACGGCTCGCCGAGGCGGGCATCGACGTGGTCCGCGTGGTCTACCCCGACCTGCTCGGCACGGACCGGGCCCGCGACGTGCTGCTCGACCATCTGCCCGCGGCCTGCGCACACGGGCTCGCCTTCTGCCGGGCCGTCTACCACACCACCCCGCGCGGCGAGGTGGTCCCGGTGACCGGCGGCCTGGAGGCCGGGCTCCCCGACATGCTGGTCCGCCCCGACCTCAGCACGCTGGCCCCGCTGCCCTGGGAGCCGGGGGTCGCCTCCTGCCTGGGCGACGTCACCGACGCCCGCACCGGCGCGCCCATGCCCGAGTCCCCCCGCGACCTGCTGCGCACCGTGCTCGCCCGGTGCGCGGAGCACGGGCTGCACCCGGTGGCCGGTCCCGAACTGGAGTACTTCCTCTGCGAAACGGACCCGGGCGCGCCCGGCGGCAGGCGCCGCTACAGCACGGCCGCCGGCACCGTGTACACGGCGGGCCTGCGCGCCGACCCCGAGAACCACCTGCTGCGCACGCTGCGTTCGCTGCGCGACCTGGGGATCGGCGTGACGACGGGCAATCACGAGTTCGACGGCTCGCAGTTCGAGATCAACCTGGCCCACTCGCGGGCGCTGGACGCCGCCGACCGGGCCTTCCGACTCAAGTCGGCCGTCAAGGAACTGGCCCGCGCGGAGGGGCGGACCGCCACCTTCATGGCGAAACCGTTCAACGACGCGGGCGGCTCCGGCTTCCATGTCCATCTGTCGTGCGTGGACGGCGAGGGCGCCAACACCTTCGACGACCCCGAGGGCCCGTACGGTCTGTCGGCCACCGCCCTGCACGCCGTGACCGGTCTCCTCGCGCACGCCCCGGCGCTCGCCGCGCTGCTGAATCCCACGGTCAACTCGTACAAGCGCTTCGGCCCCGACACGCTCGCCCCGTGGCTGATCGACTGGGGCCTGGACAACCGCAGTGCCATGGTCCGCGTACCGCCCGAGCGCGGGGCCGGGGCGCGGCTCGAACTGCGGCTCGGGGACGCCGCCGCCAACCCGTATCTGCTGGTCGCCGCCGCGAGCGCGGCCGTCCTGCTCGGTGTCAGGGACGCGGTGGAGCCGGCCGCCCCGCTCAAGGGGTACGGCTACGACAGCGCCTCGGCGCCGCTGCTGCCCGCGAGTCTGCCCGCCGCGCTCGACGCGCTGGAGGCGGACACCGGCCTCACACAGCTGCTCGGCAAGGAGTTCGTCTCCGCGTACGTCACCTACAAGCGCGACGAGGTCGGCCGCTTCCAGCAGCACGTCACCGACTGGGAGCTCGACGAGTACGCCGACCACCTGTGATCATCCGCCCCCACCCCGCCCCATCGCGAGGCACAACCCCCGAGGAGACCTCGATGGCCGCACCCGTCCCGGTCGAACCCCTGCCCCTCGACGACGTCGACCTCACCGACCTCGACCGCTTCACCGACGAGCTGCGGCCCTGGCGCATGTTCCACACGCTGCGGCACCAGGACCCGGTCCACTGGCAGCCCGAGGCCGCGCCCAACTCGGGCTTCTGGGCGCTC
The DNA here is from genome assembly GCF_042728395.1 of Streptomyces sp. NPDC060205. NCBI lineage: Bacteria > Bacillati > Actinomycetota > Actinomycetes > Kitasatosporales > Streptomycetaceae > Streptomyces > Streptomyces sp. NPDC060205. The sequence continues at coordinate 13,476 of NZ_JBHWZP010000126.1, read as the reverse complement.
ACCCGGCACCGGGACATCGTCGCGGTCGACCGGGACCCGGACACGTTCACCTCGACGAAGTTCGTCAATCTCGAAGAGGTCGACGACGACCAGATCGCCAAGCGCGCCTCGCTCCTGGAACTGGACGGCGTCCGGCACCGGGCGCTGCGCGGGCTGCTGCAACGGCAGTTCGGGCACACCGTCATCAGCCGGTACACCGACTTCCTGCGCGGTCTGACCGCGCGCACCCTGGACGCGGCGCTGCCGCTGGGCACGTTCGACTTCGTCACGCATGTCGCGGCCGACTTCCCGATCAACGTCCTGGCCCGCCTCCTGGACGTGCCGCCCGAGGACAACCGCCGGCTCATCGACTGGGGCAACCGCATCATCGGCAACACCGACCCGGACTACGCGGACGTCCTGCTCGGCAGCCCGGAGAGCGAGCGCTACCGCGATCTGCCGTTCCGCTCCCCCGCCGCCACCGAGGTCTTCGCGTACGGGCGCGAACTGGCCCGGGAGCGGCGGGGCGGCACCGGCGACGACCTGGTCTCACGGCTCGTGAACGGGACTCCGCGCGACGGGGTGCCCCTGAGCGCGCAGGACTTCGACAACTACTTCCTGCTCCTGGTCGTCGCGGGCAACGAGACGACCCGCCACGCCATCAGCCACACCATGCTGGCCCTGACCCAGCACCCCGACCAGCTGGACCTCCTGCGCCGCGACCCCGCCCTGATCCCCGTGGCCGTCGAGGAATTCCTGCGCTGGGCCTCGCCCGTCTACCACTTCCGGCGTACGGCGACCCGTGACACCGAGCTGAGCGGCACCCGCATCAGGCGGGGCGACAAGGTGGTCATGTGGTACGCCTCGGGCAACCGCGACGAGACCGTCTTCCCCGATCCCTACGCCTTCGACGTGACCCGCGCCCCCAACGACCATGTCACCTTCGGGAAGACGAGCCCGCATCTGTGTCTGGGCAACCTGCTCGCCCGGACCGAGATCCGTGTGATGTTCGAGGAACTGATCCCGCGGCTCGCGGACGTCCGGCTCGGCGGTCCGGTCCGCCGGGTCCGCTCCAACTTCGTCAACGGCATCAAGGAACTGCCCGTGACGGTCACGCTCAAGTGAGCCGCCGCAAGCCCGCAGGTCTCAGAACCAGCCACGTAGGATTCGATGCCGTACGGCCGTGCGTCGGCAGTGACGGCGGTCCGGTGACGATGCGAGGGAGCGCCCGTGCCCAGCCAGCGGTCCATCAGCGCGGCGGAGAGACTCGCGGCGGAGAAACTCGGCGGCATTCCCGTGCGGCGCGACCAGATGGCGGCGGTCGCCAACATCTACCGGGCCGCGTCCGCCGTGCGCCAGCACCTGGAGAACTCCGTGCTGCGGCGCTCGGACCTGACCTGGACGGGCTTCGTCGTGCTGTGGGTGGTGTGGGTGTGGGGCGAGTCCGAGACCCGGCGCGTCGCCGAGGAGGCCGGGATCTCGAAGGGCACCCTGACCGGCGTGGCCCGGACCCTGGAGTCGCGCGGTCTGCTGCGCCGCGCCGACCATCCCACCGACGGGCGGCTGGTCCTGCTCGGTCTCACCGAGGAGGGCGAGAGCTTCATGCGGGAGGTGTTCCCGGCGTTCAACGAGGAGGAGGCCTTCGTCACCTCGCGGCTGAGCGACGCCGAGTGCCGCACGCTCGCCGACGGGCTGCGCAGCGTGGTGCTCCAGGTCGAGGAGAGCGGTGAGGACCGGCGCAGGGAGCTGCTGAACGGCGAGGCGGCCACCCCCCGTCGCAGTGGCCGCCGCGCCCGTAACTGACCCGCACCTCACCTACCGCGCTCGGCCCTGCGGCGGGCCGCCCGCACCAGCGCGTCGAAGAGCCGCTGCTGGGCCGGGTCCGTGCGCGCGGTGTCCTCCGGATGCCACTGCACGGCCACGAACCGGTCGTCGCCGTCTGCGAGTTCGACCGCCTCCACGGTTCCGTCGACGGCGTGGGCGGTGGCCTTGAGCCCCTCCCCCAGCCGGTCCACGTGCTGATGGTGGTAGCAGGACGCCTCGGCCTTGTCGGTCCCGGTGATCCGGGCCACGGCCGACCAGGGCGCGAGGAAGACGGGATGCCGCACATGCCGGTGCCCGTGCCCGGCACCGCCGCTCTCCCGACCTTGGTTGTCCTGGTGGAGTGTGCCGCCGAGGGCCGTGTTGACGACCTGCAGCCCGCGGCAGATTGCCAGCAGCGGAAGGTGGCGGGCGAGGGCCTGCCGGGCGAGTTCCAGGTCGAAGCCGTCCTGTTCGTCGTCCACGTCGTACACGGCCCGGTGCGTGCGCCGCGCCCCGTAGCGGTACGGGGCCAGGTCGCCGCCGCCGGGCAGCAGGAGGCCGTCGAAGCGGGCGAGCCGGTCGTGGACCTCGTCGGGGTCGGCCGTGCCGCCGGGCGCGTGCGGATGGATGCCGCCCGGCTCGCCGCCGGCCCGCCAGACCGCCTCGATCAGCGCGCGGGCGTTGGCCTCGGCCGGCCGGTCGAGGGCCGAGGACGTCGCGGAGAAGCGGGCGGGGACCGCTATCAGCGGGCGGGCACTCATAACTGGATCCAGGTGGTCTTCAGTTCGGTGTACTTCTCCAGGGCGTGTACGGACTTGTCGCGGCCGTTGCCGGACTGCTTCACGCCGCCGAAGGGCACGGTCAGGTCGCCCTCCTCGTAGCAGTTGACCCACACCGTGCCGGCCTTGAGGGCGCGGGCGACCCGGTGGGCGGTGGACAGGTCGGAGGTCCACAGCCCGGCCGCGAGCCCGTACTCGGTGGCGTTGGCGAGGGCGACCGCCTCGTCGAGCTCCTCGAAGGCGAGGACGGACAGCACGGGCCCGAAGATCTCCTCGCGTGCGGGCGGGCTGTCCGGTGCGACGCGGTCGAAGACGGTTGGTTCCAGATAGGCACCCCCCGCCCCGGCCAGGGCGCGTGCGCCGCCGGTCCGCAGCCTCGCCCCGCTGTCGACCGCCGCCCGGACATGCCCCAGTACGCGGTCGAGATGGCCCTCACCGGCCAGCGCGCCCATCTCGGTGGCCGGGTCGAGCGGGTCGCCCACCCGCAGCGCGCGGGCGTGCGCCACGACGGCGTCGGTGACCTGCTCGGCGACGGACGCGTGGACCAGCAGCCGGGAGGGCGCGGTGCACATCTCGCCCTGGTTGAAGAAGATGCCCCAGGCGGCCGTCGCCGCGGCCTTCGCCAGGTCGGGGGCGTCGGGCAGCACGATGTTGGGCGACTTGCCGCCCAGTTCGAGCCAGACGCGCTTGAGGTTGGAGTCGGCCGCGTAGTGCAGGAAGTGACGGCCGACGGCTGTGGACCCGGTGAAGGCCAGGACGTCGACCTCCGGGTGCAGGCCGAGGGCCCGCCCGGCCACCGGCCCTTCGCCGTTGACGACGTTGAGGACACCCGGCGGCAGTCCCGCGAGCAGCGCGACGCGTCCCAGCAGGGCGGCCGACAGCGGCGCGTGTTCGGAGGGCTTGAGGACGACCGTGCATCCGGCGGCCAATGCCGGGGCGAGCTTCCAGCCGGCCAGGGTCAGCGGGAAGTTCCACGGGACGACCGCGCCGACGACCCCGGCGGGCTCCCGGGTGACGAGCGCGAGGGTGTCCGGGGCGGTGTGCGGGATTTCGTCGGCGAGTTTGCCCGCGAGCTGGCCGTACCAGCGGAACGTCTCGACGACGGCCCGCAGTTCGATGTCGTGGGCCTCGGTGACGGGCTTGCCCATCTCCAGGCTGACGGTGAGGGCCAGCTCCGCCCGGCGTTCCTCCAGCAGGTCGGCGAGGCGGATCAGGGTCCGGCCGCGTTCGGCGGGGGCCAGCCGGGGCCAGGGGCCGTGGTCGAAGGCGCGGCGGGCGGCGGTGACGGCCGCGTCGATCTCGGCCTCTCCCCCGTCGGCGACCTCGGCCAGCACCTGGCCGTCGCGGGGGGACAGGGCCGCGAAGGTGCTGCCCCCGCCGGGTTCGTCGGTGCCGTCGATGAGATGCGTACCGACCGGTTCGAGGGCTTTGGCGCGGCGGAGCCATTCCTCGTGCGTGACCTGCTTGACCTGCGTGACGGCAGGGCTGACGGCGGTCATACGGTCCTCTCAGCGTGTGGGCGGCCTGCCTTCGGGCGGCCTGCGTGCGGGTGGCCTGATGCCGCGGAACTCCCAGTCGCCGCCGAGCGCGGTGGACAGCACTTCCTCGGACTCGCTCGGCTGCGCGCCGAGGTCCGTGCGGACGGCGGTGGGGCCGGAGACGATGTGGTTGGTGAGCCGGCCGAGGCCCTCCACCTCGACCTCGACGACGTCGCCGGGCCGGACGGGCCGGGAGTTCGCCGGGGTGCCGGACAGCAGGACGTCCCCGGGGTACAGGGTGATGGTGCGGGCGATGTCGGCGACGAGGTAGTGCATGTCCCACGTCATCTCGTCGGTGGAACCGTCCTGGACGACCGCCCCGTTGACGAGGGTCCGCAGCCGTTTGCCGTGGAAGTCCCAGTCGGTGACCAGGCCGGGGCCGAGCGGGCACAGGGTGTCGGAGCCCTTGACGCGGAGCATGGAGCCCGCGTCGGTGTCACGGAAGTCGTGCAGTCCGTAGTCGTTGGCGACGGTGTATCCGGCGATGTACCGGCCCGCCTCGGCGCGGGAGATGTTGCGCGCGGTCCTGCCGATGACGAGGGCGACCTCGCCCTCGTAGTTGAGCCACTTGCAGCCCTCGGGCCGCACGACCGCGCCCCGGTGCGCGTTGAGCGCCGAGGTCGGCTTGTGGAAGTAGGTGGGTGCGGCGGGCAGGGCGGCCCCGAACTCCGCCACCCGGCTGCGGTGGTTGAGGTGGACCGCGATCACCTTGGACGGGACGACCGGCGGCAGATGGGTCGCCTCCCCGGCCTTGACGCGGCGCCCGTCCCCGGCGACCAGCTCGTCGCCGTCGCGGACGGTCTCCACGGCGGAGCCGTCGAGGAGGACACGGCGGTACTCGGGCATGACGGCAGCCTCCCTGGGGTCAGCCGGACGGCCGGACGCGGCTGTGGGGTGTGCGGGCGGCGGCCGGCGGGGGCGGCGGGCCGGTGCCCGTCCAGCCGTCCGCCGGGCGGTCGAACCAGAGGTGCACCTGGCCGGTGCCGATGGCGTTCTCGTACGCGCCGTACTGCCGGGCCTTCGCCGTGCACGCCCGCTCGCCGAGTGCCCCGGCCATCATCAGATAGTGGAAGAACTTCGCCTCGGGCCGGTGGGGCCAGAAGTCGTCCATGCGGTCGAGGACCTGGTCGTGGCGGCCTTCCTTGAACCAGCCGATGCGCTCCTGGTCGGCCTCCCTCGCCTCCGGGGTGAAGACGTGGTCCGGATCGCCCGCCTCGTGGTCGCGCAGTTGCCGCAGCGGCCAGAAGGTGTGCGACAGGGCGCCGGAGGCGATCAGCAGGACCCGGCGGCCGGGCGTGGCGGCGATGCCGTCGGCCAGTGCGCGGCCGAGGCGCAGATGGTCGTCCATGTCCCCGGTCTGGCAGACGCCGATGGTGATCCACCGCTTGTCGGGCAGCCCCTCGCCGAGGTACTTCCACAGGTTGGTCGTGGCGTAGTAGACGGGCAGGTAGGGGTCGTCGATCGGGGTGATCCAGGTGCCGTGCCGGTCGGCGAACGAGGCGACGCGGTGGGCGAGTTCGGGGTCGCCGGGGAAGTCGTACGGCATCCGGCACATCCCGCGCGGCAGTTCCTCGGAGGTGTACAGGCCCGAGCGGCGCGGCTGGGCGGTGACGACGAACTCGACGGTGGTCGCCCAGTGGGAGTCGAGGACGACGACGGTGTCGTAGCCGTCGGACGCGAAGACGTCGTCGCGGAGCTGCCGCAGTCCGGTGACGAGGGTGCTCTCCTTGCCCTCGTTGAGCTCCAGCCGGTCGGCCTCCGGCAGCACGATGGTGGGGACGTGGGAGAGCAGGCCCGCCCCGACGATCTCACCCATGGTCCGGTCGTCCGTTCTCATCCATGGTCGGTCCATCCGTTCGGTGCGGTGACGGTGGTCTTCAGGTCGCAGTAGAAGTCGAAGCTCCAGTCGCCGCCCTCGCGGCCGATGCCGGACTGGCGGGAGCCGCCGAAGGGCGCCCGCAGGTCGCGGACGTAGAAGCAGTTGACCCAGACGGTGCCCGCCACGAGGCGTGCGGTGACGCGCCGCGCCCGCGCGGGGTCGCCGGTGGCGACGGTGGCCGCGAGTCCGAAGCGGGTGTCGTTGGCGAGGTGGACGGCCTCGTCCTCGGTGGTGAAGGTCTGGAGGGTCAGGACGGGCCCGAAGACCTCCTCCTGGACGATCTCGGAGTCCTGGGCGACGTCGGTGAGGAGGGTGGGCGGGTAGTACAGGCCGCCCACCCGTGCGGCACCGGGACCGTCGCCCTGATGATGGCCGCGCAGATGATCGCCGCCCGGGTGAGCGCCGCTCGGGTGGTCGCCGACGACCGCGCGGGCCCCCGCCGCCAGCGCCCGCCGCACGAACCCGTCCACCTTCTCCAGCTGGCGGGGGTGGATGAGGGGACCGAGGTCGGTGGCCGGGTCCCTCGGGTCGCCCTGGCGCAGCCGGGCCGCCTTCTCGGCGAGGCGGCGGGTGAACTCCCCGGCCACCGGCTCCTCGACCAGGATGCGGGTGGCCGCGAGACAGACCTGTCCGGCGTTGTCGTACTGCTCCACCGCGAGGTCCACGGCAAGCTCCAGATCCGCGTCGGCGAAGACCAACAGCGGTGACTTGCCGCCGAGTTCGAGGCTGAGCGGAGTGAGGTGCGCGGCGGCGGACGCGGCGATGCGTCGTGCCGTCGGTACGGAACCGGTGAAGCTGACGCGGCGCACGTCCGGGTGCGCGACGAGGGCGGCGCCGACCTCGGGCCCGTACCCCTGTACGACGTTCAGGACCCCGGGAGGCAGGCCGGCCGCGGTGGTGATGTCGGCGAGCAGCGAGGCGGTGAGCGGGGACCATTCGGAGGGTTTCAGGATCACCGTGTTGCCGGCGGCGAGGGCCGGGGCGGCCTTCCAGGTGGCGAGCAGCAGCGGGGCGTTCCACGGCGTGATCAGTACGCACGGGCCCGCGGGGTCCCAGCTGACGTGCTGGGTGTGGCCGCGGGTCGCGAAGTCCTCGTGTCCCAGTGTCAGCAGCCGGTCGGCGAAGAAGCGGAAGTTGTGCGCCACGCGCGGCATGACACCGCGCCGGTGGGAGCGCAGGAGCGCGCCGTTGTCGTGGGTCTCGACGACGGCGAGTTCTTCGAGCCGTTTCTCCACCCCGTCGGCGACGGCTTCGAGGAGTCGGGCGCGTTCGGCGGGCGGGGTGGCGGCCCAGCCCGGGAAGGCCGCTCCGGCGGCGGCGACGGCCGCGCCGGCGTCCGTCCCCGTACCGCGGGCGATCTCGCCCAGCGGGGTGCCGTCGATGGGCGAGACGTCGGTGAAGGTCTCGGTGGCGGCGACCCGTTCGCCGCCGATGAAGTGCCGGGTGTCGACGGCGACCGAGGCGACGGTGGTGAGGTGTTCACTCATGTCGTGGCGCTCCCTCATGTCATGGGGCTCCGGGGCATGTCATCGGGCGGCGGGGCGATGCACTGCGGGCGGAGCCGCGGCGGGCCTCATTCGGCGCCGGAGGTGCCCGTCTCCAGCAGCCGGCCCCCGTCCCAGACCACGCCGACCTGCCGGTAGTACGCGGCGATCGGCTCCCGGACCTCCAGCCGGGCCAGCTCCTCGGTGGGCGCCTCGAACAGCTCCAACTCGGCCTCCCCCGTCCAGGGTTGGCCGCCCTCGAAGGACGCGGCGCCGGACTCGATCAGCTCGTCGAGCGCCAGCCCCTTGCCCTTCTCGACGGCGGGCAGCCAGCGGTGGTGGAGCATCGGATGGGCGTTGACGAACCCGTTCGTCTCACACGGCCCGCGCAGGGTGACGACGGCCTGGGCCAGACGCCGGTCGGCGGCGGCGAGGGTGGCCCCGAACCGCGCCCCGGCCTCGATGCGCGGGGCGGGCCCGTACGGATGCGGACGGGTCTGGTGGATGGAGCCGAGCTTCTTCGGATACCCCTGGTGCAGTCCGCGGGCGAGGGCGAAGTCCTTGTCGACCCAGATGAACACACAGCGCGTGTACGTCCGCCCCCGGTACGCGCAGCGCACGACGGCGAACGCCTCCTTGTACTGGGCCCGCACCGGATCGAGCAGCTCCCGCCCCGGGTCGGCGCAGGACTGCCAGTCGGCCCAGATCAGCGCGACGGCGCCGGGGTCCTCGGCGGCCGGTTCCAGCGGCTCGGGCAGCAACTCCCGTACGCGGCCCGGGTCGGTGCGGTATTCGACGGTGAGCAGATCACCGGAGTAGCGCCACGGCGGCGCGGGGACGAGCGACGCGGCGCCCGTCGCCGTCTTGGGAGGGAAGTAGCCGCGCAGAGAGGTCACTTGGCCCCTCCGGACGATCCGGCGCCGAGGGCGGGCTGGGCGAGGAGTTCGGCGCGGTGGCGGGCGGCGGCGGGAGAGGTGGACCGGCCGCCGAGGGAGACGACACCCACGAGACGGCCGCCCCGGTGGAAGCCGGCCAGGAAGTCGCCGTCCGGGTCGCCGTCCAGGACGCGCACGTCGTCCTGGCCCAGGGCGGGGGCGCCGAAGGACTGCAGCCGGAAGTCGTGCTGGTCGCTCCAGAAGGTCGGCAGGGGCGCGAACGGCGCGAACCCGCTGCCTACTTCGCCGCCGGTGAGGTGGGCGGTGAGCACCCTGGCGGCGTGCTTGGCGGTGTCCGTGGGGATGGACCAGTGCTCGACGCGGCGCGCGACCTCGTCGTAACGGGCGTTCGGGAAGCGCGCGATGTCACCGACGGCGACCACGTCCGGGCGTCCGCCGACCCGCAGATGCTCGTCCGTCAGCACGCCGTCGGTGAGGTCCAGGCCGTTGCCGGCGAGCCACTCGCTGTTGGCGACGGAGCCCACCGACTCCACCACGACGTCGGCGGCGAGGACCGTGCCGTCGGCGAGGACCACCCCGGTGACCTGTTCGCCGCCCTCGAACCCGGTCACCTGGGCGCCGAGGACGAACCGGACGCCCCGCCGCTCGTGCCGGTCGAGCAGCGCCTTCGCGAGCAGTTCGCCGAGCGGGCCGACCATGGGCAGCGGCAGCGGGTCCACGGCCGTGACCTCGGCGGCTCCGAGGGCCAGGGCGGTCGCGGCGACCTCGCAGCCGATGAATCCGGCGCCGATGACGACCACGCGCCCGCCCGGCCGGGCCAGCGCCGCGCGCAGCCCGCGGGCGTCGGCCACCGTGCGCACGGTGTGCCGTCCGCGGCGGGGGCCGGGGCAGGGCAGCCGCCGGGAACGCATCCCGGTGGCTGCCACCAGCCCCCCGTACGACAAGGTCTCGCCGTCGTCGAGCGTGACGGTCCGCCGGTCGAGATCGGCCGCGACGACCCGGGTGCCCAGGCGCCACCGTACGTCCGAGACGCTGGCCCGCGGCAGGAAGGTGAGTTCGCCGAAGGAGGCGTCGCCCGCCAGGGCCTCCTTGGACAGCGGGGGCCGGTTGTAGGGCATGTGGGGTTCGTCCCCGACGAGCACGACGGGTCCGCGCCAGCCTGCGGCGCGCAGCTGCTCGGCGGTGCGCAGGCCGGCCATGGAGGCGCCGACCACGACGACGGGTGCGGTTGCAGGTGCGGGTCCGGGTCCGGCTGCGGCTGCGGCTGCGGCTGCGGCTGCGTTCACGCGTCAGTCCCCGATCCGGATGGCCTGCAGCGGGCAGACGTCGGCGGCCTCCTCGACCTCCTCGCGGCGGGTGTCGTCGGCGTCGGGGACGTGGACCAGATGTCCGTCGTCGTCGAACCGGAAGACGTCGGGTGCGGCGAACACGCACTGGCCGTGGTCCTGGCATTTGTTCATGTCGACGACGACCTTCATGGCCGGTCCTCCAGATGACGTGTCACGTCGGAGGGAACGGACGGGGACTCGGACCCTGAGGGCGGGCCCGGCCGATGGAGCGGGTCGGGACCGCCCCCTCCCCCCATTTCATTTGACCCCAAACAAGGTAGGAAGCATTGGGGATCGGGTCAAGGGGGTGGGAACCGGTGCGGCCCGCCGGGAACGGTTCGCGCCGTTCCCCGCGCCCGCGAAGACAAAAGATTGCGCCGTTCCCCGCGCCCCTGAGGGGGTGGGGGCCGGGGTGCCTGGGACGGCTGACGGTCGCGTGTGGCTGGGCGCGCAGTTCCCCGCGCCCCTCAAAAGCGGGGCTGCGCCCCAGCTTTTGCCCTTAAGGGGCGCGGGGAACGGCGCGAGCAACCCCCACCGACCCGCACCCGAAACGCGACCCCAGCCACCCCCCTCCAGGGGCGCGGGGAACTGCGCGGGCAACCCCCACCGGCCCGCGCCCGGAACGCGACCCCAGCCACCCACCCCCCAGGGGCGCGGGGAACTGCGCAACCCGCCCCCACCGGCCCGCAGCCGGAAAGGCCGCTCAACCGCCGGAGGTATCCAGCTCCGCGTCCTCACTCACGCCCGCACAGTCGTACGGATCCTTCAGCCACCCGTCCGGCAGGACGACCCGCCCGTTCCCGGACGTCCGCCCCCGCGGCCCGTCCGCCCCGACCGGCCAGGCCTGATCGAGTTCCAACTCCTCCAGCCCTTCCGCCAGTTCGCTCAGCGACGACGTGACGGCGAGCCGCCGCCGCATCTCCGAGCCGACGGCAAACCCCTTCAAGTACCAGGCCACGTGCTTGCGGAAGTCGATGACCCCGCGCGCCTCGTCCCCGATCCACTCCCCGAGCAGGGTGGCGTGCCGCACCATGACGGCCGCGACCTCCCGCAGGGACGGCCGCGCGTACTGCCCGTCCCGCCCTTCGAACGCCGCGACCAGGTCGGCGAACAGCCACGGCCGCCCCAGGCACCCCCGCCCCACGACGACCCCGTCGCACCCGGTCTCGCGCACCATCCGCAGCGCGTCGTCGGCGGACCAGATGTCCCCGTTCCCGAGGACGGGAATCTCCGGCACGTGCTCCTTGAGCCGCGCGATGGCGTCCCAGTCGGCCGTCCCGCCGTAGTGCTGCGCGGCGGTGCGCCCGTGCAGCGCGATCGCGGTCACGCCCTCCTCGACCGCGATCCGCCCGGCGTCGAGGAACGTGATGTGGTCGTCGTCGATGCCCTTGCGCATCTTCATGGTGACCGGCAGGTCCCCGGCCCCGGCGACCGCCTCCCGCAGGATGGCCCGCAGCAGCGGCCGCTTGTAGGGCAGGGCCGAGCCACCGCCCTTGCGGGTGACCTTGGGCACGGGGCAGCCGAAGTTCAGGTCGATGTGGTCGGCGAGGCCCTCGTCCGCGATCATGCGGACGGCCTTGCCGACGGTGGCGGGGTCGACGCCGTACAGCTGGATCGAGCGCGGGGTCTCCGTCGCGTCGAAGCGGATCAGCTGCATGGTCTTCTCGTTGCGTTCGACCAGCGCCCGCGTGGTGATCATCTCGCTGACGAACAGCCCCTTGCCGCCGCTGAACTCCCTGCACAGCGTGCGGAACGGCGCGTTCGTGATGCCCGCCATGGGGGCGAGCACGACGGGCGGCAGGACGGTGTGCGGACCGATCCGCAGAGCGGTGTTCACCGCGGACGCAGGGGTGACCGTGGACGTGGACATTCCCCCATTGTCACGTACGCCGCCCCATGACGGTAGTCGTTAGTTAGGCACACTACCGACATGGGCGTAACCTGGTACCCATGCCTGAGCTCAGCCCCCGCCGGCGTCAGCTGGTGCTCGCGATCTGCTGCATGAGTCTGCTGATCGTGAGCCTCGACAACACCGTCCTGAACGTCGCCCTCCCCTCCATGCAGAAGGATCTGCACGCGAGCCTGGCGGGCATGCAGTGGACGATCGACGCGTACACGCTGGTGCTCGCCTCGCTGCTGATGCTCGCGGGCTCGACCGCCGACCGCATCGGCCGCCGCAAGGTCTTCATGGCGGGCCTCGTCGTCTTCACCGTCGGCTCGGTGCTGTGCTCGCTCGCGCCGAACCTCGAATCGCTCGTGGCCTTCCGCATGATCCAGGCGGTCGGCGGCTCGATGCTCAACCCGGTCGCCATGTCGATCATCACCAACACCTTCACCGACCCGCGCGAACGTGCCCGCGCGATCGGCGTATGGGGCGCGGTCGTCGGCATATCCATGGCCGCGGGCCCGCTGGTCGGCGGCCTCCTCGTGGACTCGGTCGGCTGGCGCTCGATCTTCTGGGTCAACCTGCCGGTGGGCCTGGCCGCGCTCCTGCTCACCCTGCGGTACGTGCCGGAGTCCCGCGCGCCCAAGGCGCGGCGCCCCGACCCGGTGGGCCAGCTCCTGGTGATCGCGCTGCTCGGTTCGCTGACGTACGCGATCATCGAGGCGCCCGCCTCCGGCGCCGGCAAGATCCTCGTCTTCGGCGGGATCGCGCTGGCCGCCCTCGTCACCCTCCTCTGGTACGAGCCGCGGCGCGACGAACCCCTCATCGACCTGCGCTTCTTCCGGTCGGCGCCGTTCAGCGGGGCCACGGTGGTGGCGGTCAGCGCGTTCGCCGCGCTCGGCGGTTTCCTCTTCCTCTCCACCCTCTACCTCCAGAACGTCCGGGGCCTGAGCGCGCTCGACGCGGGCCTGTGGATGCTGCCCATGGCGGCGATGACCTTCGTCTGCGCGCCCCTGTCCGGGCGGCTGGTCGGCAACCGGGGGCCGCGCCTGTCCCTCCTGATCGCCGGTACGGCGATGACGGTGAGCGGGGTGCTGTTCGCCGCGTTCGAGGCCGAGACGGCGGACGTGACGCTCGTCATCGGATACGTGCTGTTCGGGCTCGGCTTCGGTTTCGTGAACGCGCCCATCACCAACACGGCGGTGTCGGGCATGCCCCGCGCCCAGGCGGGGGTGGCGGCGGCGGTCGCCTCCACGAGCCGGCAGATCGGGCAGACGCTGGGGGTCGCGGTGATCGGGGCGGTCCTCGCGTCGGGGGTGGGCACGTCGTCGTACCGGGCCGCGTTCGTCTCGGCGGCACGGCCCGCGTGGTGGATCATCGCGGCGTGCGGGCTTTCCGTGCTGGTGGTGGGCGCGGTGTCCAGCGGGCGCTGGGCCCGCGGGACGGCGGCCCGCACGGCGGATCGCCTGTCCGCACCGGAGGTGAAACAGTCCGCAGCCGTCACCTGAGCCCGCCCCCGCCACCGGGCGCGGGCCCACCGCGGCAAAAGGCGCATTGCCAACTGCGTCCCGACGGGGACGGTTCGCGCAGTTCCCCGCGCCCCTCAGGAGCGGGGCTTCGCCCCGACCCCGTCGCGTTGTCGGCTGCGGGCCGGTGGGGGTTGCTCGCGCAGTTCCCCGCGCCCCTGGGGGGTGGGGTGGTTGGGGTTGGGTTTCGGGTGCGGGCCGGTGGGGGCCGTTCGCGCAGTTCCCCGCGCCCCTGGGGGGGGGCTTGGGTGTGGGGGGTGGGTGACGGTCGTTTGTGGCTGGCCGCGCCGTTCCCCGCGCCCCCTAAGGGCAAAAGCTGGGGCGCAGCCCCGCTTTTGAGGGGCGCGGGGAACTGCGCGAACGGCCCCCACCGGCCCGC
>NZ_JBHWZP010000125.1:0-24755 GCF_042728395.1 Streptomyces sp. NPDC060205 | reverse complement strand
TCGCGAGGAAGATCATGGGGAAGGTGGCCAGCGCCCAGATGATCAGCGTGTTGCCGATCGAGCTCCAGAAGTCGGTGTCGCTCAGCAGATAGCGGTACTGCGACAGGCCCGCGTACTCCATCGAGCCGAGGCCGTCCCACCGGTGGAACGACAGATAGAGCGAGAAGCCGACCGGGATCAGACCGAAGGCGAGGAAGAGGAGATAGAAGGGGGAGATCGCGGCGTACAGCCGCCAGTAGCTCAGGATGCCCTTCTTGGGCCGGGCCGCGGGCGGCTCGGCGACGGGCGCCGGGGGCTTCTCGACCAGGGGAGCGGTGGCCATCAGTAGCTCACCCCCAGGTGGTCGGCGATACGCCGGCACTTGCTCATGGCGTCCTTCCAGGCGTTCTCGGGGTTCTTGCCGAGGACACCGACGTTCTTGATCTCGTCCCTGATCGGCTGCCCGAGCGCCACGTCGTACGGACTGTTGAAGGCCACCGGGATCTTCTCCGCGGCCGGCCCGTACACGTCCATCGTGATCTGGTCGCCGAAGAACGGGTCGTGCTCCCGCAGCTTCTTCAGCTCGTACGAGGCGGGGGTCGAGGGGAAGAGTCCCGCGTCCATGAAGCCCTGGGCCTGGTTGTCCGCGTTGAGCAGCCAGGTGATGATCTCGAAGGCCTTCTCGGGTTCACGGCAGGCCTTGGTGATCGCGAGGAAGGAGCCGCCGACGTTCGAGGGGCCGCCGGGACAGTTCGCGACCCGCCATCTGCCCTTGGTCTTCGGGTACTGGAGCTTGAGGTCGCCCGCCGCCCACGAGGCGTTGAGCTGGCTGGGCAGCTCGCCGCTCTCGGTGGCCGAGATCGAGTCGGGCGTGCCCGTCACGATGCTCGACGCGAGGCCGCGCCGCTTGGCCTCCACGGCACGGTCCCAGCAGACACGCACATGTTCCTGGTCGCCGATGAAGTGCTTGTCCTTGTCGACGAACCGCTGGGTGCCCTGTCCGATCGACATCTCGAAGACGCTGGTGATGTCGGTCAGGATGAACGCCCCGCGCACCCGCTTCTTGAGCTGCTCACCCGCCGCGAAGAACTGGTCCCAGGTGCCCATCTCCTTGGACACGTCGTCCGGTTCGTACGCGAGCCCGGCCTTCTCGTAGACGGCCGGCTGGTAGTACTGCACGACGGGGCCCACGTCGATGGGGAAGCCGACGAGGCTGCCGTCGGGGGCCACTCCCTGCTGCCACTTCCAGTCCAGGTACTGGCTCTTGAGCTTCTCCGCGCCGAGCGTGCGCAGGTCCACGAACTGGTCGGCGTTCGGCAGGTAGGACGCCATGTCCTCGCCCTTGAGCCCCGCGATGTCGGGGACATGGGCCTGACCGGTCATCGTCGTGATGAGCTTGGAGCGGTAGTAGCCGCCGATCTGGATCGCGTCCAGGTCCACGGCACTGTCGTAACGGGCCTTGGCCTTCTTGACGACGGTGTCGCTCAGGCCGCCGCTCCAGTACCAGAGCACCATGTTCCGGCCCGTCGAGCCGGTCGGTACGGCGCAGCCGGACGCCAGGCCGCCGAGCGCGGTCGCGGCCGTACCGGCCAGTCCCGCGCGGAGCAGGCCCCTTCGTGAGAGCCGCACAGCTCCCACCGCCTTTCGGATGTGTTCGGTCTTCGCATCAGGAGAAACGCATCGGTGAGCCAGGCATCAGAAGGGATGCGTCGCGGGAGATGCGTCGGGGGAGATCGGGGGTGCCGTGGGGGCGGGTGGAGTCACCGGGGCGTGGGGAACCGGAGGGCCGGGATCGACGGGCACACGGTCCGTCAGGAAGCCGTACGCGCGCCGCAGTTCGGGGTTCTTGACGGAGCGCCACCACTGGTGGATGCCGTACCAGCCGGGCGCGGCCAGCGCTCCGCCGTGCCGCTGTACGGAGAGTCCGGCGGCCAGCACCGCGAAGCGCAGCCGCTCCTCCAGGGGCCAGCCCTGGAGCGAGGCCGCGACGAAACTCGCGCCGAAGACGTCTCCGGCACCCGTCGCGTCCAGCACGTCGGTGGCGAGGGCGGGCACGTCGGCGTGCTCGCCCGTGGTCTGGTCGACGGCGATCGCGCCGTCCCGGCCGCGGGTGACCACGGCCACCGGCACCAGCTCGGAGAGCTTGGAGAGCGCGTCGGCCGCGGTGTCGGTGCGGGTGTACGCCATCGCCTCGCCGTCGTTCGGGACGAAGGCGTGGCACAGGGCGAGCTGGTCGAGGAGAGCCGAGGACCACTGCTGGGTGGGGTCCCAGCCGACGTCCGCGTAGATCCTCGTGCCGTTCGCGGCGGCCTTGGCGATCCAGTCGCGGGGTTCGGCCTCGATGTGCACGAGGGCCGTGCGCGCGGCGGGCGGGTCGCCCATCAGCGCGTCCTGCGAGTACGGGGGCTCCTGGCCGTGGGTGACCAGGGCCCGGTCGTGGCCGTACGCGATCGAGACGGTGACCGGGGTGTGCCAGCCGTCCGCCGTACGGGAGAGCGAGAGGTCGATGTGCTCCTGGCCGGCGAGGATCTCACGGCAGTACGCGCCGTAGTAGTCGTCGCCGAACACCGTGGCCAGGGAGGTCGTCAGGCCGTAACGGGCCGCGGCCACCGCCAGGTTGGCGATGCCGCCCGGGCTCGTGCCCATCCCGTCGGTCCAGATCTCCTCGCCGGGGGTCGGCGGTTTGCCCAGACCGGTCAGGACGAGGTCGTAGAAGAGCAGCCCGGTCAGCAGCACATCGGGCCGCGCGTCGGGCCGTGTCTCACCCACGAGCGCATCCTCTCGTCAAAACTCTTCATTTTCGGTGCACCGGATCGTGTTTCGGTGGACAGGATCGTGCGCGTCTCCAGCCGATTTGGCAAGAGTCGAGCAGAACTGAGCATAGAAATGATTGGCAATGACGAGTACTGTTCAGCTCGTGCTGGCAGAGAGACGACATCAACTGATCCTGCGGGCCCTGCGCTCCGGCGGCCCCGCGGCCGTGACCGACCTCTCGGAGCAGCTCGGCGTGAGCCCCGCCACCGTCCGGCGCGACCTGCTCAAGCTGGAGGAGGAGGGCCTGCTCACCCGCGTGCACGGCGGAGCGGTCGCCGAGGAGGGCGACCAGCCCTTCGCCGAGGTCGCCGAGGTGCGCGTGGCCGAGAAGGACGCCATAGCGGCGCGCGCGGCGGCCCTCGTCGAGGACGGCCAGTCCGTGCTGCTCGACATCGGCACCACCGCCTACCGGCTGGCCCGGCAGCTGCACGGCCGCCGGATCACCGTGATCACCAGCAACCTCGTGGTCTACGAGGAGCTGGTGGACGACGAGGCCATCGAGCTGGTGCTGCTCGGCGGCATGGTCCGCCGCGAGTACCGCTCGCTGGTCGGCTTCCTCACCGAGGACAATCTGCGCCAGCTGCATGCGGACTGGCTGTTCCTGGGAACGAGCGGAGTACGGCCGGGAGGGCAGGTGATGGACACGACCGTCGTCGAGGTGCCGGTGAAGCGCGCCATGATCAAGGCGGCCGACCGGGTCGTCCTGCTCGCCGACCGCGCCAAGTTCCCGGGGACGGGCATGGCGAAGGTCTGCGGGCCCGAGGACCTGGACGTCGTGGTGACCAACGCACCGGCGGACACCGGGACGCGCGCCGCCCTGGAAGAGGCGGGCGTACGCGTGGTGCTCACGTGAGCGGCGCGCGGGAGGGGGTGACGGGGCCCGGCGCACGGGAGGGCTCGACGGGCCCCGGCGCACGGCAGGGGTCGAGGGGCCCCGGCGTGCGCGGGAACCGGGCGGCGGGTTCCGGGGCCGCGATGGCACCGGCGGCTCCCGGGGCGCCCAAGGCGCCGGCGGCTTTTGAGGTACTGATGGCACCGGCGGTCCCCGGCGTGCGCGGGAACCGAACGGCGGGCTCCGGGGCCGCGATGACAGCGGCGGCTCCGGGGGCGCCGGTGGCCCCCATCGTGCGCGGGAATGCGACGGCGGGCTCCGGGACCGCGATGGCACCGGCGGCACCCATGGCACCGGTGGCTCCGGCGGCCCCTGCGACACCGGCGGCCCCGGCGGCCCCCGCCGCCCCGCCACCCCCGTCGACCCTGATGACCCCGAGGAACAGCGAAAGGGCAGTTGCGTGAAGCTGACGATTCTGGGCGGCGGCGGATTCCGCGTGCCGCTCGTGTACGGGGCGCTCCTGGGCGACCGCGGTGAGGGCCGCGTCACCGACGTCGTCCTGCACGACCTGGACCAGGGGCGGCTCTCCGCCGTCGCCCGCGTCCTCGCCGAGCAGGCGGCGGCGCACCCGGACGCGCCGTCCGTGACCGCCACCACGGATCTCGACGAGGCGCTGCGCGGCGCCGACTTCATCTTCTCCGCGATCCGCGTCGGCGGCCTCGAAGGCCGCGCCGCCGACGAGCGGGTCGCCCTCGACCAGGGCGTCCTCGGCCAGGAGACCGTCGGCGCCGGAGGCATCGCCTACGGCCTGCGCACGGTGCCCGTGGCCGTCGACATCGCCCGGCGGGTCGCCCGCCTCGCGCCCGACGCCTGGCTGATCAACTTCACCAACCCGGCCGGCCTGGTCACCGAGGCCATGTCCCACCACCTGGGCGACCGCGTCATCGGCATCTGCGACTCCCCGGTCGGCCTCGGCCGCCGCATCGCCCGGGTGCTGGGCGCCAACCCGCGCGAGGCCTGGATCGACTACGTCGGCCTCAACCACCTCGGCTGGGTCCGCGGACTCCACGTCGCCGGCCGCGACGAACTGCCGCGGCTGCTCGCCGACACGGACCTGCTCGGCTCCTTCGAGGAGGGCAAGCTCTTCGGCACCGACTGGCTCCAGTCGCTCGGCGCCATCCCGAACGAGTACCTGCACTACTACTACTTCAACCGCGAGGCCGTCCGCGCCTACAGCCAGGCCGAGAAGACGCGCGGCGCGTTCCTGCGCGACCAGCAGGCCCACTTCTACGAGGAGATGAGCCGCCCGGACAGCGCCGCCCTCACCGCCTGGGACCGTACGCGGGCCGAGCGCGAGGCCACGTACATGTCCGAGAACCGGGAGACGGCCGGCGCGGGCGAGCGCGACGCCGACGACCTCTCCGGCGGCTACGAGAAGGTGGCGCTCGCCCTGATGCGGGCCATCGCCCGCGACGAGCGGACCACGCTCATCCTCAACGTCCGCAACCAGGGCACCCTCGCGGCGCTCGACGCGGACGCCGTCATCGAAGTGCCCTGCCTGGTGGACGCCAACGGCGCGCACCCGGTCGCGGTCGCCCCGCTGCCCGGCCACGCCACCGGTCTGGTGTGCGCGGTGAAGGCCGTGGAGCGGGAGGTGCTGGCCGCCGCCGGGTCGGGATCGCGCGCCACGGCCGTGAAGGCCTTCGCGCTGCATCCGCTGGTCGACTCGGTGAATGTGGCCCGCAACCTGGTGGACGGGTACACCGCGGTCCATCCTGGTCTCGCCTACCTCAAGTAAGCGCTTTCCCCGCTCGTTACCTGGAGACTTTCATGCACGACGAACGCCGGCGAATCGAGGAGCGCGTCCAGCGCCTTCACGACCAGCGCATCAAGGCCGCGATCTACGCCGCCGCCGTGCCCTTCGAGATCGAGGCATGGCAGGCCCCGGGGGAGCCCGTCCCCTTCGAGGAGGCCGCGTCCGCCCCGTACGCGCCCTTCGCGATGGGCACCCCGTGGGGCCCGCCCTGGGGGACGACCTGGTTCCGGATGCGCGGGCAGGTGCCGGCCGAGTGGGCGGGCCGGCGCGTCGAGGCCGTCATCGACCTCGGCTTCGTCGGCGACTGGCCCGGCAACCAGGCCGAGGCACTCGTCCACCTCACCGACGGCACCCCGCTGAAGGCGGTCAACCCGCTCAACCAGTACGTGGCCATCGCCAACCCCGCCGTCGGCGGCGAGGAGATCGACTACCTGGTCGAGGCGGCCTCCAACCCGGACATCCTCGCCGACGACTTCTCGAAGATCACGCCGATGGGCGACATCCGCACCGCGGGCGACAAGCCCCTCTACACCTTCCGGCGCGCGGACATCGCCGTCCTCGACGAGGAGGTCTGGCACCTCGACCTCGACATCCAGGTCCTGCGCGAGCTGATGCTGGAACTGGGCGAGCACGACCCCCGCCGGCACGAGATCACCCACGCCCTGGACCGGGCCCTGGACCTGCTGGACCTCGACGACGTCGCCGGTTCGGCCGCCGACGTACGGGCCGCGCTGAAGCCCGCGCTGTCCAGGCCCGCCAACGCCAGCGCCCACGTCGTCTCCGGCGTCGGCCACGCGCACATCGACTCCGCCTGGCTCTGGCCGATCCGCGAGACCAAGCGCAAGACGTCCCGCACCTTCTCGAACGTCACCTCGCTCGCCGACGAGTACGAGGACTTCATCTTCGCCTGCTCGCAGGCCCAGCAGTACGAGTGGGTGCGCGACAACTACCCGAAGGTCTGGGCCCGCATCCAGGAGTCCGTCAAGAAGGGCCAGTGGGCGCCGGTCGGCGGCATGTGGGTGGAGGCCGACGGCAACCTGCCCGGCGGCGAGGCCGTCGCCCGCCAGTTCGTCCACGGCAAGCGGTTCTTCATGGAGCACTTCGGCGTCGAGACCAAGGGCGTGTGGCTGCCGGACTCCTTCGGCTACACCGCGTCCTACCCGCAGCTCGCCAAACTGGCGGGCAACGAGTGGTTCCTGACCCAGAAGATCTCCTGGAACCAGACCAACAAGTTCCCGCACCACACCTTCTGGTGGGAGGGCATCGACGGCACGCGGATCTTCACGCACTTCCCGCCCGTCGACACCTACAACGCCCGCTTCAGCGGCGAGGAGATGGCCCGCGCCACCAACAACTACCAGGAGAAGGGCGTCGGCACCCGCTCGCTGGCCCCCTTCGGCTGGGGCGACGGCGGCGGCGGCCCCACCCGCGAGATCATGGAGCGGGCGCGCCGCCTCGCCGACCTGGAGGGCTCGCCCAAGGTCGTCGTCGAGCACCCCGACGACTTCTTCGCCAAGGCCCGCGCGGAGTACCCCGACGCCCCGGTCTGGGTCGGCGAGCTGTACCTGGAGCTGCACCGGGCCACCTACACCTCGCAGGCCCGCACCAAGCAGGGCAACCGCCGCAGCGAGCACAAGCTCCGCGAGGCCGAGCTGTGGGCCACCACGGCCGCGCTGCACGCGCCCGGCTACGCCTACCCGCACGACAGGCTCGACCGGCTCTGGAAGACGGTCCTGCTCCACCAGTTCCACGACATCCTGCCGGGCTCCTCGATCGCCTGGGTGCACCGCGAGGCGGAGGCCGAGTACGCGCGCGTCGCCGAGGAGGTCGAGGCACTGACCGCCGAGGCGGTCACCGTGCTCGGCACGGGCGGCCCTCGCGTCTTCAACACGAGCCCCGTCGAGCGCCGGGAGGTCGTACGGACCGCCGACGGCGCCCTCGCCCACACGGTCGTCCCGGCGAACGGCAGCGCGCCCCTCGGCACGGGTGCGGCGCCCGAGCCCGTGACGGTCACCGGCCGCGTCCTCGACAACGGCCTGGTCCGCGTCGAGATCGCCGAGGACGGCACCCTGTCCTCCGTACGCGACCTGCGCGCCGGCGGCCGTGAGGTCCTCGCGGACAAGGGCAACCTGCTCCGCCTCCACACCGACCTCCCCAACTACTGGGACGCCTGGGACGTCGACAAGCACTACAAGAACCGCTACACGGACCTGCTGGACACCGAGTACGTGACGGTCGTCGAGGACGACCCGCTGCTCGGGGCGATCCGTGTCGAGCGCTCCTTCGGCAATGGCTCGCGCATCACGCAGACCATCAGCCTGCGCGCCGGCAGCCCCCGGATCGACTTCGAGACGGACATCGACTGGCACGAGGCCGAGAAGTTCCTCAAGGCGGGCTTCCCGGTGGACATCCGGGCGGCGCACTCGTCCGCCGAGATCGCCTTCGGCCACATCCAGCGGCCCACGCACACCAACACCACCTGGGAGTCGGCCCGCTTCGAGGTCTCCGGCCACCGCTGGGTCCACCTCGGCGAACCCGGCTACGGCGTCGCGGTCATCAACGACTCCACGTACGGCCACGACGTCTCCCGCACGGTGCGTGAGGACGGGGGTACGACGACCACGGTCCGGCTCAGCCTGGTCCGCGCCCCGCGCATCCCGGACCCGGCGGCCGACCAGGGCAGGCACCACTTCACCTACGCGCTGCTGCCCGGCGCGACCATCGAGGACGCGGTCGCCGAGGGCTACTCCCTCAACCTGCCGCTGCGGGTGGCGGACTCGGCGGGCACCCCCGGACCGGTCGTCTCCGTCGAGGGCGAGGGCGTCACCATCGAGGCCGTCAAGCTCGCCGACGACGCCTCGGGCGATGTCGTCGTACGCCTCTACGAGTCCCGCGGCGGCCGGGCGCAGGGCACCCTGCGCACGAGCTTCCCGCTGGCCGGGGCCCAGATCACCGACCTCCTGGAGCGCCCGCTGTCGACGGCGGACACGGACGGCAACGGCGTGCCCGTCATCCTGCGCCCCTTCGAGATCCGGACGCTGCGCCTGGCCGTGGGGAAGTGAGGGACACGCTCATGCGGAAGCGGTGACCCCGATTCCCATGAACAATTAAGGAAGCGGTAGGAGAGCTGGTCAGGGCCGGTCACGGTGGGGTCGCGGTGGATGCGCGGCCCGCCGTGACCCGTCCCCTTTCCCCGCGCGACACCTGCGGTTCGCTCGGCGCCCCTGTGATGAGGCGCGTCACGAGAGAAAGGTGTCACCGTGCGAGACCCGCGCATGTCCGCGATCGGCAAGGGGCTTCGGCGCCGCGGCAGACTGATGGCCCAGGCGGTCAGTCCTCCCCGCCGGAACCTCGACGCCCTGCCCGCGCCCCGCGACGCCGAGGGCTCCCCGGCCGGGGACGCCTATGTGGCGCCCCGCGCCCCGCGGCTGGTGGACTCGCCGGTCTTCGTCCTGTCCTGCGTCCGCTCGGGCTCGACCCTCCTGCGGGTCCTGCTGAACAGCCACAGCAGCATCCGCGCCCCGCACGAGATGCATCTGCGGACCCTGCACGTCCATCTGTCCCGCGACTTCACCGCCGACGCCATGCGGGCGCTGGAGCTGGACAAGGAGGAGCTGGAGCACACGCTGTGGGACCGGGTGCTGCACCTGGAACTCGCCCGCTCCGGCAAGCGGATCATCGTCGACAAGACCCCGCCCAACACCCTCATCTGGCCGCGCCTGCACCGATGTTGGCCCAACGCCCGCTACATCGTGCTGCTGCGCCACCCCGGCGCCGTGGTCGCCTCCCTCACCGACCGCCGCACCGACCCCGACCCCGAACAGATCCGCGCCGAGGTCCTGGACTACGGCGTCCGGCTGGACGAGGCCCGCCGCACCCTCGACGCCCATGTGATGACGTACGAGGACCTCACCGCCGATCCGGAGCGGGCCACGCGCGGGCTGTGCGCGTACCTGGACGTGCCCTGGGAGAGCGCGATGCTCGACTACGGGAAGCAGGACCACGGCACGTTCCGGCCCCAGCTCGGCGACTGGAGCCCCACCATCAGGTCGGGCCGCGTCCAGCCGGCCCGCCCGGCCGACCCGCAGGCCGAACTGCCGCCGCGGCTGGCCGAGTTGGCAAAAGCGTGGGGGTACCCGGCCGGCTGACCGGACACCCCCTGAACCGCAGGCTGCTCCGGCTGATCCCGGAGCGGTCGCCGACCGGTCAGACGGTCAGGGGACTGTCCGAGGACTGCGAGGCCTGAGCCGAACGAGTCGCCTTCGCCGAGTGGGGAGTGCGGCCCGTCTGCGCCTCGGTGACGGCCTCCGGCGCCGACACGTGGGCGGGCAGGTCCAGGTCCGTGTGCTGCTCCGGCGCCGACACGGGACGCACCGCGCGCGGCCCCGAGACCACCGCGTAGTCCGAACCGAGGAACGGCGGGACGACGTCACCCGGCTCCTCGCCGAGCGCGAGGCGCACGGCGGCCCACGGCGCGTTGATCCCGCACTGCGAGAGCTGGTGCAGACCGCCCGCGGGGCGCGTGTTCACGTCCATGAGGACCGGCTCGTCACCGAGCATCCGGAACTGGATGTTCGTCAGGTAGTGCAGCCCGAAGCCCTCCGCGAGGGCCCGCGCGGGCTCGATGAACGACGGGTCGAGCGTGAAGCCGCGCCGCCGCCCGTTCTTCGTCCGGCCGACCGCCATCCGCACCCGTCCGTCCGGGCCGGTGAGGCAGTCCACGGACACCTCGGGCTCGCCCAGAAGGGGCATGACAAGCCAGTCCACGGGCTCGTCCGCCTGCTGCAGCGCCTGGACGACCAGGTCCAGCGGCATGTACGGGCTGGGGAAACCGCTCAGGTGCAGGAGCGAGAAGGGGGTACGCGTGATGATGCGGAAGCCGACGCCACCCGCTCCGGAGGCGGGCTTGAAGCATGCCTTGTGACCGGCGGCCTCCAGCTCGTCGACCGCCGCGATCAGCTCGTCGGCGGTGCGCACCCGCCGCCACGGAGGCGTGGGCACGCCGAGCTTCTCGACTGCCTCGTACGCGACGACCTTGTCCTGGAAGGTGTGCACGGCCTCGGCGGGCGGCGCGAGCAGCGCGGTGCCGACCGCGGCGAACTCCTCGCGGTGCTCCGCCAGGGCGGTCTGGTGCAGGACGGGCACGAACACGTCGATCGCGTTCCGGGCGCACTGGTCGAGCGCGTACTCGACGTACGCGGCCGGGGACAGCCCCTCCGGCTCCATCGCGGCGATGTCCGCGGCGGCCAGGATCGGGGAGTCGGGGTCGCCGTGGGTGGCGTGGATCTCGACCGCGCGGCCACACGGATTTCGCCGCAGCTGATCCATGAAGAACACGTTCTCCGCGTACGTGCGGTTGAGCCAGACGCGTACGCGAGAGACCATGCAGGCCGCCTTTCAGGTTTGCGGGCACGTCAAATCAGGCCGTGCTCGGCAAGAGGTTGAGTGGGTACACAAAACCGCCGTTCGAAAACGGGAGTTCGTGGCGGTTGTGTATGGCCGATCATAGGGGTTCCTGAGCAGTGCTGCTGCTACGGGCGTGTTACGGAATCACCCGCGCGCTCCGCCGCACGGGCCCGTCCGACGGGCCCGCCGGGGCTCGCCCGGCAGGTCAGAGGCCCTGCGCCGCACAGTCGCGGAGCGGTCGCCGCAGGGCGCGCCCGGATGCCCGCCGGTGCTCCATATCACCGTCGTCCGATCGTCGGATCGGGTGACGGACCGATCGGCGGCGGGTGCGGGCCCGTGTCCGGCGACCGCGCGCAGCGCTCGGGCGCCGCCCGCGCGGGCGTGCCGCGGTGCGCGACGGAGCGGGGTCCGCACGGCACCCCGGCGGGGTACCCGGCGCCTCGTCGGCCGGGGCCGAACCCCGCACGCGGTCGCTCTTGTACGGCGCCGTGCGCGTGTGTTCTTGTGTTCTCATCCGGGCGCCCGCGAGGCGTCCCGGCACGGGGAGGGGGCGAGGGTGACGACGGCTGACCGTCAGGGCCGGCTGCTGGCCATCAGCGACCTGCACATCGGATACGCCGAGAACCGCGCCCTCGTCGAGGAGATGCGCCCCGAGACCGACGACGACTGGCTCCTGGTGGCCGGCGACGTCGCGGAGACGGTGGCCGACATCCGCTGGGCCCTCGAAACGCTCAGCCGGCGCTTCAAGAAGGTGATCTGGGCACCGGGCAACCACGAACTGTGGACCCACCCCAAGGACACCGTCACTCTGCGCGGAGTCGCCCGCTACGAGTACCTCGTGCGGCTCTGCCGCGAGCTGGGCGTGGTCACCCCTGAGGACCCCTACCCCGTGTGGGAGGGCCCCGAAGGACCGGTCGTTGTGGCCCCCCTCTTCCTCCTCTACGACTACTCGTTTCTGCCCGCGGGCTGCGCCACCAAGGAAGAGGGCCTCGCGTACGCCCACGGCACCGGCATCGTCTGCACCGACGAGCACGTGCTGCACCCCGACCCGTACCCCAGCCGCGAGGCCTGGTGCCGCGCCCGGGTGGCCGAGACCGGACGCAGGCTCGCGGAGATCCCCGACGGGCTGCCCACGGTGCTCGTGAACCACTACCCGCTGGACCGGCACCCCACGGACGTCCTCTGGTACCCGGAGTTCGCCATGTGGTGCGGCACCCGGCTCACCGCGGACTGGCACCGCACCCACCGCGTGGCCGTCATGGTCTACGGCCATCTGCACATTCCCCGCACCACCTGGCTCGACGGCGTCCGCTTCGAAGAGGTGTCGGTGGGCTACCCCCGCGAGTGGCGCAAGCGCTCGGAACCGCCGGGCAAGCTGCGCCGCATTCTGCCGATGGAGGTCGGATCCGGTGATCGAGGAACTGCTCCCGGAGTCGGTCGTGGCCGTGGAGGCACACGCTGACGACCACGCCGAGGGCACCGGGGCCCCGACGCCGTACCCCGAGCTGTATCCCGAGGAAGAGGCGCTGATCGCGCGCGCCGTCGAGAAGCGGCGCCGCGAGTTCACCGTGGTCCGCGGGTGCGCCAGGCGTGCCATGGAGAAGCTCGGCGTGCCCCCGCAGGCCGTCGTCAGCGGCGACCGGGGAGCCCCGCGCTGGCCCGCCGGGCTGATCGGCAGCATGACGCACTGCGAGGGCTACGCCGCCGCCGCACTGGCCCGGGCCACCGACCTGGCCTCCCTCGGCATCGACGCGGAACCCCATCTGCCGCTCCCCGCCGACGTGCTGCCCTCGGTGGCGCTGCCCGAGGAGGTCCGGCGGCTGGACGAACTGGCCGCGGACCACCCGCGGATCCACTGGGACCGGCTCCTGTTCAGCGCCAAGGAGTCGGTCTACAAGGCGTGGTTCCCCCTCACCGGCAAGTGGCTCGACTTCTCGGAGGCCGACATCGAGGTCTTCATGGATCCCGGACACACCACGTCCGGCGGCCTGAGCGCCGGACTCCTCGTGCCGGGGCCGGTGGTGGACGGCCGTCGCATCGGCCGCTTCGAAGGACGGTGGACGGTGAGCCGGGGACTCGTGGCGACCTCGGTGACCGTGCCGCACGGGCAGGACTGAGCGCGGCTCCGCCCGGCGACGGGCGGCCCAGGGGCTGACGGTGGTTCATCAGACCTCCGGGCACCAGGTGTGCAGCAGGCGGAAGAACGCCTCCTCGTTGCCCTCAAGGCCCGCCGCGGCCAGTGCGCGCTCCGCCTCCGCGAGGGCCGAGGGCGGCACGACGACCGGGCGCCCCGCACCGGACGGGGCGTCCATCGCGGCTCGGACGGTCTGCAGCAGGCGCAGATAGGCCTGCACGGCGGTGCGTTCGTGATCGGTCAGTACGGCTGTCGGCATCGGACGGCTCTCCCGGTTCGGCTCGGCTTCCGCTCTTCGGTCCTGCTCGCGCCGCCGCACAGCGGTGGCGCTGGGTCCAGCTTGCCGTCCGCCACTGACAATGCCCTTTCCGTACGTGTTCGTTCGCCCGGTTAGCCGAGGGGAAACCTCGCGGAAACCCCTTGTCGGACAAGGGGCTTACGCTGGAACGCAGGCCCGGAGAGGGGAGACGAGCCGGTGGTCCACACCCCACGACGGCGCCCGCGCGAGGCCGTGCGGCTGCGACCGGTGGGCGACGGCGAACTGCGGCTGCGTCACCACGTGGTGCACGGCTACCGCCGCGCCTACCGCATGGCCGGCGAGGGCCCCGCCCTCGTCCTCATCCACGGCATCGGCGACTCCTCCGCGACCTGGGCCGGGATCATCCCCGGTCTGGCCCGCACCCATACGGTGATCGCGCCCGACCTGCTGGGCCACGGCGCCTCCGACAAGCCACGGGCCGACTACTCGGTGGCCGCCTACGCCAACGGTCTGCGCGATCTGCTCGCCACGCTCGGCGTCGAACGGGCCACGCTGGTCGGGCACTCGTTCGGCGGCGGTGTCGCCATGCAGTTCGCCTACCAGTTCCCCGAGCGCACCGAGCGGCTGATCCTGGTCGGCGCGGGAGGCGTGGGCCGCGAGGTGAACCCCGTACTGCGGGCGGTGTCCCTGCCCGGGGCGCATCTCGCGCTGGCCGCGCTGCGGCTGCCCGGCATGGCGTTCCAGGCCCGGCTGTTCGCCCACCTGATGCGGCTGTTCGACACCGATCTCGGGCAGGACGCGCCCGAGTTGCTCACCCTCGTGGACGCGCTGCCCGACGCGACCTCGCGCAGCGCGTTCATCCGCA
This sequence comes from Streptomyces sp. NPDC060205, assembly GCF_042728395.1. Taxonomy (NCBI): domain Bacteria; kingdom Bacillati; phylum Actinomycetota; class Actinomycetes; order Kitasatosporales; family Streptomycetaceae; genus Streptomyces; species Streptomyces sp. NPDC060205. Next base: position 10,650 of record NZ_JBHWZP010000125.1, on the reverse strand, counting down.
CCCTGCGGGCGGTCGTCGACTGGCGCGGCCAGGTGGTGACCATGCTCGACCGCTGCTACCTCACCGAGGGCATGCCCACGCTGCTGGTGTGGGGCGACCGCGACGGAGTGGTGCCCGTGCGGCACGCATACGGGGCGCACGAGGCGATGCCGGGGAGCCGGCTGGAGATCTTCGAGGGCGCCGGGCACTTTCCGTTCCACGCGGAGCCGGTGCGGTTCCTCGCGCTCGTGCGGGAGTTCGTCGCAGGGACCAGTCCTGCCGACTGGAGTCGTGAGCGGTGGGGTGCGCTGTTGCGGGACGGGCGGCCCGGTGTCGAGACGGGGTCCCGGGCGGACGTGGTGCGCGGTCGTGCGCGCGAGCGGGATCTGCGGGCGGCCAGCGAGCGGAGTGCGACCTGATGCCCGGGGGCCTTGGGCCGTGTGTCGACCGCGGGTGCGTCGGGGCCGGGCGCGCAGTTCCCCGCGCCCCTCGAAGGGGCTGCGCCGCCTTCGAGGAAGGGCTGCGCCCGGCTGAGAGGGTGTCTCGGCCTCAGGGGGCGGTTCCGGTGCGGGTGGCCCGCACCACCGGGGAGTGGTGCAGGGCCTGGGACACGCGTACGAGATCGCGGGGGGTCTCGGCGGGCTCCGCCGGGGCCGGGGGCTCGGGGAGTCCACCCTCCGGGGCGGCGGTGCGGGCCCGGACCGCCGCCGCCACCATCGCCGCGTCCGCCTCGGCGCGGGCCTGGGCGGGGTCGGAGCCCGTCGCGAGGGCCGCGGCATGCGCACGGGCCCGTAACCCGGTGTCGTAGTACGGGTGGAGGCTCAGCAGGCCGTCGTGGATGTCCGACTCCCGCTGGGTGACCTGGAGTTCGGCGGGGGACCACCAGGACATCCGGGCCGCGCGGCCCGCGTACGGCGTCACCGGAGCCAGTTCCCGCCACAACGGCCCCAGACGGCGGTACGTGCACCACGTCGACCAGGTGGCGCCGGCCCGCTGGCAGGCCAGCGGAAGACAGAAGCCGACCGCGCTGATCTGCGCCCCGGCGGAGGCGAGCACCGGAGCCACGTCGGTGCTGAGGTGGTCGAGGTTCCCGCCGTTCCAGCGCGCCACCACCGCGGTGAACTTGGCGGTCAGATAGGCGATGTTGCACACATAGCCCGCCACGATGATCAGCAGTCCGGCCCGCAGCCGGCCGTGCACCTGGAGCGCCCAGCGACCGCACATCACGTTCATCGCGACACCCGCCACGGCCAGCGCGCCGAGATAGAGCACGATCATCTCGCGGACGAACGGCTCGTCGGCGTAGTACGTGTCGAAGTCCCGCAGCCGCTCGACCGGGGTGTCACCGAGGGCGAACAGCGCGACCAGCGCCACGACCACGACGCCGTACCCGGTGATCCAGCGCCGGGACATCCGCCGGGTCCGCTCGGGCGGGCCACCGCGCCAGTTGACGATCAGTACCAGACAGGCCGCACTGAACGCGCTCAGCAGACAGTAGACGAGCGGCGCGGAGACGTTCGTGACGCCGACGGCGTCGTTGACCTCGGCGATGGTCGGCGGCGCCGCGAAGAAGAACACCAGCCCCGTCAGCGCCAGCAGCCAGCACACCGACCGCAGCAGCGGATCGCGCCAGGAGCGCAGCAGCGAAGGGGACTTGACGGCCAGGACGGCCGCCATGGCGACGGCGGGCAGGTAGTAACTGGACCCGTCCACGGTGTACCGGCGCTCTCAGTCCTGCGGCCCGCGGTAGCCCAGGGACGCCTCGATGCGGCCCGCGAGACCCTCACGCCGTACGGGCCCGCGCGCGCCCGGACCGGCCAGCCACCCCCGGCACCTGCTCGCCAGCAGCAGCCCGAAGCTCTCGGCGTCCTTCTCGTCGGCCAGGTCGAAGCGGGTACGCGCCGCCACCCTGCGGACGGTCGCCCGCAGATCGGCGTCGTCCGACAGCAGCCGGGCGGCGACGGCCGCGCCCTCGACATGGTGGCCGCGGTGGCCCGCGCTCATGTGCCACAGCTCGTGGCCGAGGATCACCAGCTGGTGGTCGGGCGCGGTGCGCTCCTCCACGACCACGAGGTCCCAGTCCGCCATGTCGAGCCAGAGCCCGCTGGCGGTGCCCGGCGGGAAGGGGGCCGTACGGAAGCGGACCGGCCTGCCGCGCCTGCTGCTCATGGCCTCGCACAGCGCCGCGTACAGCTCCCCGGGTTCCGCGGGCGCCGGGAGCGACAGCGCGTCGACCAGCTCGCCGCACAGACGGCGCATCTCCCTTCCGACACCCACGGCAGTCCCCCGGATCACGACTCGGGCCGCTTGACGCTCTCCAGGAGCATGTCCAGCCACTCGGCGACCTTGTCCCGGTGCTGATCGGTGGGCAGCTGCGCGGCCCGCCAGGCGATGCCGCGGACCCCGTGGTCCTGCAGCAGCCGCTCCAGGGGGTCGTCCGCGATCGCCGGGTCCGCCTGCCGCTCCCGGTCGGCGAGCCGCTGGAGCAGATCCTGCTCGGTGCGCTGCAGGGCGCCGACGAGTGCCTCGGGGTCCTCGGCGGACAGGAAACCGGCGTGGACGCGGAAGAAGCGCTGGATGGCGTCGCAGTGCTCCATGGTCGGGCGCCGGTCGCCGTTGATGAGCGCGCCCGCCTGCTGACGCGACATGCCCGCGCCGTCGGCGATCTCCTGCTGGGTGTACCGGCGGCCGTTGGGCTTCAGACGGGTGCGGCGCAGCAGGTCGAGGCGCTGCAGGAACCGGGCCTGGAGGTCGGGCTCGCCCGCCGACCGGCCGTTCAGCAGGGACGCGACCACGACCTCGGGGACCCCCGACGCGGCGGACAGCCGGCGGACGTCGAACACCTCGCTGTGCGGTGTGCCGAGCCGGTCCGCCAGACCGGCGACCCGGGCCACGACGGCCGGCAGCAGACCCGTCGCCGTGGCGCCCGGAACCTCGAAGCCATCCGTCACCGACAGTTCTCCTACGTCTCAATCGACCGAACGCTGTGGGGGAACCGGACCCCGCGGACGTGAAGTCCCTGTGGGGATCCGTGTTGTGCAGCGTGAACTGCCCGAAGACCGGAGAGTAGCCCTTTGGTCGAACTCGCATCCAGGTCTCGCCACAACTGTGGCGGGATTCAGCCGTCAACGGGCGCCAAATGCCACGATAGTTGACACCGCTCCGACCGGGGTAGCAGGATCACGACGCCGCGTGAAGCCCGCATAGGCAAGAGGGGTGGACCTCCCGATGGCATACCAGGCAGGAGGGCCCCGGCCGCAGCCGCGGCCCGTCCCCGACAGTCTTGAGGCCCAGGCGTACCTCCAGGACTACGCAGCACTTCTGGACGCCGTCACCTTTCCGTCCGTCGTCGTCGACCACCGCTGGGACGTCGTCCTCGCCAACGACGCGTTCGAGACACTTTTCCGCGCGGTCGGCCCGCACCCCACCGCCATGCCCGGCGACAACTTCCTCCGGTTCGTCCTCTTCCACCCGGACGCGGGCACGGTCCTCGCCGAGCACGAGTCGAGCTGGTGCCTGCCGATGCTGGCGCACTTCGCCGCCGCCGTGGAGCGGCACGGCCACGACCACGGACTCCAGTCGATCCTGCGGGACATCGCCCAGGACCCGATCATGGACGCCGCCTACCGGCACGGCCTGCCGCACTGGATCCGCTCGGTGGGCCGGCACGCCGTCGAGCACGACGGGGCGGTACGGCCGCTGCTGCACCCCGATCCGCGGTGGGGGAGCACCTGCCGGATCGTCGGCGAGACCCCCAAGACCCTGCGCGACATGGGGTACACACGGCTGACACTGGTCCTGCGCGAGGCCCGCCGCCCGGAACCGGCGAAGCGCCGGACGAGCAGACCCGGCCGCGGGCGGCGCGCGGCGGGCCACCTCAGCGTGGTGCCCGCCACCGAGGCATGAGGACCTTCACCGGCCGCAGGTGACACGTGCGTACGCCGTCTGCCGGGACCCACGGGGGTCTGCTGGGGCTCACTGGGGCGGAGGTGTGTCGGTGAGGTCCTTCACCAGCCGGTCGGCGACCGGGGTGCCACGCTTCGCCGCCTGGATCTGCTCGTACACATGGGTGCGCAGTTCGGCGAAGCGCGGGGCCACGCGGGTGTGCAACTGGTTCCGGTCGACGGGCAGATCGACCTTCAGCTGCTCCTGGACGACGGTCGGGGAGGAGGACAGGATCAGCACCCGCTCGCCGAGATAGACGGCCTCGTCGATGTCGTGCGTCACGAACAGGATCGTGATGCCCCGCTGCCGCCACAGCCCGCGGACCAGATCCTCCAGATCGGCCCGGGTCTGGGCGTCCACCGCCGCGAACGGCTCGTCCATCAGCAGCACGTGAGGCTCGTACGCCAGGGCGCGGGCGATGGCCACCCGCTGCTGCATCCCGCCGGACAGCTGCCACGGGTACGCGCCCGCCGCGTCCAGGAGGCCGACGGAGGCCAGTGCGTCGGCGACCAGCTCACGCCGCCTGGCAGCCGTCAGCTTCTTCTGCTTGAGAGGCAGTTCGACGTTCTCGCGCACCCGCATCCAGGGGAACAGACTGCGCCCGTACTCCTGGAAGACGACCGCCATGTCCGGCGGCGGCCCCGTCACCCGACGGCCCCCGACCAGCACCTCGCCCGCCGTGGGGGCGAGCAGGCCGCCCACGCACTTCAGCAGGGTCGTCTTGCCGCAGCCGGACGGCCCGACCAGGCAGACCAGTTCACCGGCGTCCACGGTGAAGGTGAGGTCGCGCACCGCCTCCACCCGCCGGCCCGATCCCTCGTAGACCTTCTGCAGGCCGCGTACGTCGAGCATGGACCGCCCTTTCGCGAGGTTCACGACGACCGCCGGGAGGCGTCGCGCGCACCGTGGTACCAGCCGAGCGCACGACGCTCGACGAGCCGGAAGACAACCGACAGGACGAACCCGAGCAGCCCGAGCAGCAGGATCCCGGTCCACATGTCGGGGATGGCGAAGCCGCGCTGGAACTGGACGATGGTGAAGCCGAGCCCGTTGCTGGCGGCGAACATCTCGCTGATGACCATCAGGATGATCCCGATGGACAGGGCCTGGCGCAGCCCCGCGAAGATCTGCGGGCTCGCCGCGGGCAGCACCAGGTGCCGCAGCCGCGCCACGCCCTTGATGCCGTAGGAGCGGGCCGTCTCGGACATCACCGAATCGACCGCCCGGACGCCTTCGACGGTGTTGAGCAGGATCGGCCAGACGCAGCCGCTCGCGATCACCACGACCTTCATCGTGTCGCCGATGCCCGCGAACAGCATGATGACCGGGACGAGCACGGGCGGCGGCACCGCCCGCAGGAATTCGAGGACCGGCTCGCACACCGCCCGCACCCGGCGGTACGAGCCGATCACCGTGCCCAGCGCCACACCCGCGACGGCCGCGCACGCGTAACCGGCGCTCAGCCGCAGCACACTGGGCAGGACGTCCTCGCGCAGCCGCTCGCCGGTCCACACGTCCGGGAACGTGCTGAGGATGGTGCGCAGCGGCGGCCAGTAGATGTCCGTGCTGCCGTCCGACGCGTACCACCACGCCACGACGAGCAGCGCGGGCAGCGCCAGCACGAGGAGCAGCCGCAGCAGGACGCGTTCCAGGCGGTTCACACCGCCACCTCCCCGCGTACGGACTGGTGCCAGGCCAGCGCCCGCCGCTCGACGGTCCGCGCGCCCACGTTGATGAGCAGTCCCAGCAGACCGGTGACCACCACCAGCGCGTACATCTCCGGTACCGCCTGCGAGGTCTGCGCGACGGCGATCCGCGCCCCCAACCCCGGTGCGCCGATGACGAGTTCGGCCGTCACGGCGAGGATCAGCGCCACCGCCGCGGCCAGCCGCACCCCCGTCATGACGTACGGCAGGGCCGTGGGCCACAGCACATGGCGGACCCGCGCCCAGGTGCCGAGGCCGTACGAGCGGGCGGTCTCCTCGGCGACCGGGTCCACGTCCTGGACGCCGTACATGACCTGCACGAGGACCTGCCAGAAGGACGCGTAGACGACCAGCAGGAGCACCGAGCGCAGTTCGGTGCCGTACAGCAGCACGGCGAGCGGGATCAGCGCCACCGACGGGATCGGGCGCAGGAACTCGATCGTCGAGGCGGTCGCCTCCCGCAGGTACGGCGTCACCGAGATCAGGACGCCCGCGACGATGCCCGCGCCCACCGCGATCACGAGCCCGATCGCCCAGCCGGTGAGGGTGTCCCCGAGCGCGGTCCAGAACGCGTCGTCGGACAGCTCGCCGGTGAGCGCGTCGGCGATGCGGCTGGTCGGCGGGAAGTACTCCTCGTCGACCAGCCCGAGCCGCGGCACCGCCTCGCCGAGGGCGAGGAAGGCGGCGAGCCCGCAGGCGCCCAGCAGGGCGTTGGCGCCCCTCACGGAAGGAGCTTGTCCAGGTCCGGCTCCTTCTCGAACAGGCCGTCCTGCTGCCCGAGTTCGGCCAGCCTCTCGATGGAGCGACGGTCCGGCTCGGCGGGCCACCGCGGCAGGACCAGCGACTCCACCAGCGGCTTCGGGATCTTCGTGTACGTGCTGATGATCTCGCGGACCTCCTGCGGGTGCTTGTCCGCGTACTCCAGGGACTCGACGGTCGCCGCCTCGAACTTCTTCACCATCTCCGGGTTCTTCTGCACGTAATCCTGCGAGGAGAAGAACATGGCCACGGTGAGGTCCGGGGACACGTCGACGAAGAGCGACGCGATGGACGTGCCGCCCTGGGCCTTGATGCTCGCGAGCGCCGGCTCCACGACACAGGCCGCGTCCACCTGACCGCCTTCGAGCGCGGCCGGCATCTGGTCGAAGGGCATCTCCACGAACTTCACCTTGGACGGGTCGCCGCCGTCCTTGCGGACCGACTCCCGGGTCGAGGTGTCACAGATGTTGTTGAGCGTGTTGGCCGCGACCTTCTTGCCCTCCACGTCCTTGGCGGACTTGAGGGGGCTGCCCTTCTTCACGGCCAGCTCCGCGAAGTCGGCCCCCTGCTTGCCGGTGGACGCGACACCGTTCACCACGGCCTTGACCGGCACGTTCTTGGACTGCGCCACCAGCAGGGACGTCATGTTGCTGAAGCCGAAGTCGAACTGGCCCGAGACCACACCGGGCACGATCGCCGCCCCGCCCTGCGCGCTCGTCAGGGACAGCTTGATGCCGCGCTCGCTGTAGAAGCCCTTCTTCTGGCCCAGGTACAGCGGGGCGACGTCGATGATGGGGATGACGCCGACCTTGACCGTGGTGGTACCGCCGGACGCCTTGTCCTTGTCGTCCGACCCGGGGGAGTCGGACGAACCGCAGGCCGTCGCGGCGGCGAACAGGGCGCCGGTCACGAGGCCGATGAGCAGACGACGCATCACTCCCCCTACTGAAACGATCGGGACAGTTCTTCGACAGGCTGTGCGCAGACCGCACAGAAGTGCTCAGCGGGAACGTAGAACCTGGCCGTGGAACAGGTCAATGCTCCTGACACGCAAGGTCGTTGACAGTTGCCGAAGTGTGCTCCTAGCGTGCGCAGAGCGCACCCTCGTGCGTCCCGTGCGTGCGTCCCGTGGAGGCGATGATGCCTGCTGGAGCCCGCGAACCGCATTTCGTCCGTTCCTTCGAGCGTGGCCTCGCGGTCATCCGCGCCTTCGACGCCGACCATCCGGAGCTCACGCTCAGCGAGGTGGCGCGGATCACCGACCTGACCCGCGCGGCGGCCCGGCGCTTCCTGCTGACCCTCTTCGACCTGGGATACGTGGAGACGGACGGCCGGATGTTCCGGCTCACCCCGCGCGTCCTGGAACTCGGATACTCCTACCTGTCCAGTTTCACCCTGCCGGAGATCGCCGAGCCGCATCTGGAACAACTCGTCGCGCAGATAAGGGAGTCGTCGTCCCTGTGTGTCCTCGACGGAGACGACATCGTGTACGTCGCCCGCGTACCGACGCACCGCATCATGACCGCGACCATCACCGTCGGCAGCCGCTTTCCGGCCCATGTCACCTCGGTGGGACGGGTGTTGCTCGCGCAGCTGCCCGACGAGGAGATCGACACCCGGCTGTCCCGCGCGGACCTGAGCCCCCTGACGGCCCGCACGATCGTCTCGGGCGAACTGCTGCGCACCGAACTGCGCCGGGTACGCCGCCAGGGGTACGCGATCGTCGACCAGGAACTGGAGGAGGGCCTGCGCTCGGTCGCCGTCCCGGTGCGCGACCGGGACGGCGAGGTGGTGGCGGCCGTCAACGTCCCCGTGCACGCCAGCCGCAACTCGGTGGAGTCCGTGCGCCGTGACCTGCTGCCCCATCTGCTGGCCACGGTCGCCCGGATCGAGGCGGACCTGCGGATCACAGGTCGAGCACGAGGCGCTTCCCGAGGCACCGGGACACACAGATGAGCATGGTCTCGCCGGCCGCCCGCTCCTCGGCGGTGAGCACCGAGTCCCGGTGGTCGGGCGTGCCGTCGAGGACGTCCGTCTCGCAGGTCCCGCAGGTGCCCTCGGTGCACGAGAAGAGCACCTCGACGCCCGCCGCGCGCACGGTGTCGAGCACGGTGGTGTCGGCGGGCACGGTGAGGGTACGCCCCGACCGCTCCAGCACGACGTCGAACTCGGCCTCGGTGGAGTCGGCCTGAGTGGCCGTCACACCTACGTCCCCGGGCTGGAAGCGCTCGACGTGCAGGGTGCCGCCCGGCCACCCCGCACACCGCTCCTCCACGGCGTCCAGCAGCGGAGCCGGGCCGCAGCAGTAGACGAGCGTGTCCGGCCGTGGGGTACCGCCGAGCGCGCCGGCGAGATCGAGCAGCCCGTACTCGTCCTGCGGAAAGACCCGCACGCGGCCTCCGTACGGCTTCAACTCCTGCGTGAACGCCATGGAGTCACGGGTCCGCCCGCCGTACAGCAGGGTCCAGTCGGCGCCCGCCGCCTCGGCCGCGGCCAGCATCGGCAGGATCGGGGTGATGCCGATGCCGCCCGCGACGAAGAGGTAGCGCGGTGACGGCTTCAGGGCGAAGTGGTTACGGGGCCCGCGCACCCGGACCGTGTCGCCCTCGCGCAACCGCCCGTGGACATGGGCGGATCCGCCGCGTCCCCCGGGCTCCCGCAGCACCGCGACACGCCACTCGCGCCGGTCGGCGGGATCGCCGCACAGGGAGTACTGCCGCTCCAGATCCGGCCCGAGGACCACGTCGATGTGGGCGCCCGCCTCCCAGCCGGGCAGCTCCTCGCCGAGCGGATGGCGAAGGGTGAGGGCGAGCACGCCGTCGGCGGCCACGTCCCGCCGCGAGACGACGAGTTCGGCTTCCCAGGCTTCGTACGAGCTCATGAGCGGTGCCCCTCGGGCGTGTGTCCTTCGGGGTGGCCGAGCATCCACTCCCACATCGCGACGGGGTCCTCGGAGGTGTGCTCGGCCCCGCAGTGACAGGTGCCGTGGAGCACGTCGGTGCCCGGCAGCCAGTCGATGCGGTAGACCTCACCGGTGGAACCGCTCACAGGACCTTCTCCACGGGCTTGTCGCCCTCCTCGACCAGCCGGGCGAGGATACGGCGGGCGGCCAGACCACCGGTGTCGATGTTGATGCTCAGCTCCTGGTAGCCGCCGCGCTCGGTGCCGAGCGTGCGCTGCAGCAGGTTGAGCGCGTCGACGTCCTGCATCACGACCGTGTGGTTGTTGGCCCGCAGGAACTCGGTCACCTCGGCGTCCTCGGTCGCCCAGTCGCGCGAGACCATCCAGAAGTCGTACACCTTGCCCTCGGCGGACGGGGTGATGGCGTACGTGATCTCCGTGTGGAAGCCGTTCGGGTCGCTGCCGTCCGGTTCGGGCACGACCCCGACCGGCGCGATGCGGCTGTGCAGCAGATACAGACAGGGCGCGTGGTACTCGATGTCCTGCCAGCGGGTGATCCGCCCCTTGATACCGGTCGACTTGGCATAGAAGGGCGGGCACGCGGCGTCGGCCATGCGCCGGCTGACCCGCACGATGCCGGCGCCCTCGTCCACCTCGGTGGTGATGGGCGTCTCGGCGACCTCGGGGGTGCCGATGTAACCGCCGTGCAGATACGTCTCGTGGGACAGGTCGAGGAGGTTGTCGACGAGCAGCCCGTAGTCGGCGTCGATCGGCTCCATCCCGCTGACGGTGACCCAGCCGGGGGAGTCGAGATGCCTGGCCCGGGGTATGACCTCCGGGTCGGCGAGGGCGGGATCGCCGATCCACACCCAGATGAGGGCGTCCTGCTCGACCACCGGGTAGGCGGCCACGCGGGCGGTCCGGGGAACCCGTTTCTGACCGGGCACGTACACGCACGCACCCGTCGTGTCGTACGTGAACCCGTGGTACCCGCAGACGATCCGGTCGCCGTCGAGCCCGCTGGCGGACAGCGGATAGCGCCGGTGCACACACCGGTCGTGCAGGGCGACGGGCCGGCCGTCGTCCTCGGTCCGGTAGAGGACGAGCGGCTCCCCGAGCACGGTCCGCCCGAGCAACTCCCGCCCGATCTCATGGGCGTAGGCGGCTACGTACCACTGGTTCCTGGCGAAGGCGGTGGTGTGCGGCATCTTCGGCGCTCCCGTCTCTGATGGGTGGTGGCATCGTCGAGGAGAGCGTCAGCGGGCCGCAATGCCCCTTCCGTCTCGCGGAAGTCCGCGTGTGGGGGCGCCCGGAACGGTACGCCGTGCGAAACGGCTCCGCCCTCCCGGTGGGAGGGCGG
>NZ_JBHWZP010000124.1:0-24999 GCF_042728395.1 Streptomyces sp. NPDC060205 | reverse complement strand
GCCCCTGAAGGGGCGCGGGGAACTGCGCAATTCTTGACGCTCGCCACCAGGTATTTGGGGGCGCGGGGAACTGCGCAATCTTTTGGGCGCGCCATCGTCCGAGCCGCAGACGGAGCAGTGATCCCGGGGTCAGCCGATCGGGGCGTACAGGACCCCCAGTTTGTCGATCTCCGTGCCAGATCGGCCCGTGAACCCGATGATCTGCCACCCCGCCGGAGCCGCATACGTCACCGAGTCCGACGTGGCCGAACCAGCCGACACCGTACGGGACTTGTCCGTCGTGAACGCCGCAGAGAAGATCCGCGTCCGGCCGTCTTTCTGCCCCTGCGTGAGCTTCACCGAGGTCAGGTGCTCGCCGGCGGCGAGGGTGAGGGACGCGGCCGTACCGCCAGACCCCCCGTGCGTCAGCGACGTACCGCCGTCGAGGGCGAGCGACACGGAGTCCAGTCGTGAGCCTCCACGGAGGGTGAGCGTCCGGGGCGAGGCCGCGCCCGGGAGGTCGTCCGCGTCGCTGAACGCCGTGCCATGCGGACCCCCGAAGAAGTCGCTCGCCCGCAGCTTCGCCGGAAGCGTCCACGAGAGGTCCACGGTGTGCGGGAAGTGGTCGGACAGGTTCCCCCCGGCCGAGTCCAGGAACTTCGCCCACTCGTTGTTGTAGCGGGTCCCGGAGAGGTTCACGAGGTTGCTGCCCCGGTAGAGGATCTTGTCGACCACCTCGCAGGAGTTGGTCGGCGCGGTCGTCGGGCAGACGAGCGCGTCGCTGCCCTGCGCGGGCGCGCTCCCGCCCTGCACGAGCTGGACCCACGCGTCGGTCAGCCCGTTCTCGCTCGCGAGGGTACGGATGTTGTCGCCCGAGCGGGTGTACCGGGTGTTGGTGTCACCCATGACGATGACCGCGTTACCGCCGGAGTTGGCCTGGACGAAGTCCGAGAGCTGCTCGATGTTGGCGCGCCGCGCGGCGAGCGCGTCGTCCGTGTCGTCCGCGTTCGTGTGCACGTTGTAGAGGTCGACGAAGACGCCCTCCGCGAGCCGCACTCGCGCCAGCGAGAACCCTTTGGGTGTAAGGCAGTTGGTGCCCGTGCAGGCACCCCACCGCACGCGCTCGAAATCCTCGAACGTGTAGTCCGAGAGGGTGTTCAGACCGTCGCCGAAGGGCACACCGCCACTGGTCGCCGTGCGGTACGGGTGGTTGTCGCCCGCGTACAGCGCCGCGTGGTAGTTGAAGTCCTCCTGGACGTTCACGATGTCGTACGCGCCCAGCCGTGGGGCGAGCAGCGGGGTGTTCACCTCCGGGTTGCCGGAGCTGAGCCCTTCGGGCAGACCCGCGACGTTGTACGTGAGGACGTTGAAGGTGCCGGAGGAGGGGGCCGCGGCAGCCGCTTGTGCGGGGGAGGCGGCGACCGAGGTGAGCCCGGCGACGGCCAGCGCGCCTGCCATCAACGTGCCGATGAGTCTTCTCATGGTGGGGGATGCCTCCAGGCAACAGAGAAAACGGAGAGCGGGGAAGTCAACTAGTCTGGTCTACAGGGGCAGTTGGGGGAACAGTGGCGGCAGAGGCGAGCCGCCGTGCCGGAGTCGCCCACAGCTCACCCCCACGTCGTCCGGTGTTCATGTTTCGCATCGAGTCTCCATAGCGCGCGACCGCACCGGCGGCGCCGGACACAGGAGGCCGACATGGGGCACGGACACAGTCACGGGCACGGACACGGGCATCACCACGGTCACGACCATGACCACGGTCACGACCACGGCAGCGCGCCCCTCCCCGCGGCCTTCGACACCTCCGTACCCGACGAGGCCCTGTCCCCCGAGCAGCAGTCGCGCCGTTCCATGCTCCGCCGTGCGGGCCTGCTCGGCGCGGGTCTGGCCACGGTGGGGACGTTCGGCGCGGCGGCGAGCGGTACGGCCGCCGCGCAGACCGCGACCGGCGCCCGCACCGCGTCGACCGGCACCCGGCCTTCGTCCTCCGGCGGTCGCAAGGGCAACGGCTTCCTCTGGCTGGCCGGTGACCACCACATCCACACGCAGTACAGCAGCGACGGCAAGTACCGGGTCGCCGACCAGGTCAGGCAGGGTGCCAGACACGGCATGGACTGGCTGGTCATCACGGACCACGGCAGCGTGGCGCACGCCAAGATCGGCGTCGACAAGGTCAACCCGGACATCAAGGCCGCCCGTGCCGCGTACGAGGACACCCTCGTCTTCCAGGGCCTCGAATGGAACATCCCCGGCGCCGAGCACGGCACGGTCTTCGTGCACCCCGGCAAGAACGAGGTCTCCGTCCTCAAGCAGTTCGAGACGGACTACGACGGCAGCGTGAAGAACGCCTCTGACTCGACGCCCGCCAACGAGGCGCTCGCCGTCGCCGGTCTCGCGTTCCTCGGCGAGCAGGTCCAGCGCCGCAAGGTCAAAGACGCGCTGATGCTCGCCAACCACCCGGCGCGCCGCGGTGTCGACTCCCCGCACGAGATCCGCGCCTGGCGCGACGCGACCTCCCCGAACCACCAGATAGCCGTCGGCTTCGAGGGCGCGCCCGGCCACCAGGCCGCCGGCCTCCCCGCCCCGCTCGGCATGGGCCGCGCCCGCGGCATCTACGACAACAACCCGAGCGCCAACTCCTTCCCCGGCTACCCGGCGGAGAGCTACCGCACCTGGGGCGGCTTCGACTGGATGACCGCCACGGTCGGCGGCCTCTGGGACAGCCTGCTCGCCGAGGGCAAGGCATGGTGGATCAGCGCCAACTCCGACTCCCACCAGGTGTACGCGGACACGGCGGCACGCGGTGGCGGCGACTTCAACACGGACGGCCGTTACGGCGACCCCGTCTACAGCGGCCAGATCGACACCACCCAGGGCGACTACTGGCCCGGCCAGTACAGCAGGACCCACGTCGGCGCCGAGGACTTCTCGTACGCCGCCGTGATGGACGGCATCCGCGCCGGACGCGTCTGGGTCGACCACGGCCAGCTCATCAGCGGTCTCGACGTGCGGGTCTCCGGTGGCAGCCGCTGGGCGACCCTCGGTGGCGCGCTGCACGTCAAGAAGGGCACGAACGTCACGCTGACCGTCGACATCGCACTCGCCCAGGACGCCAACTGGGCCGGGTTCATCCCGAAGCTGGCCCGCGTCGACGTCATCCAGGGCGACGTGACCGGCCCGGCCGCCGACAAGGACACGCTCGTCGCGCCGACCACGAAGGTCGTCAAGTCGTACGAGGTCAACAAGACCACCGGCACGGTCCGGATCACGTACTCCCTCGGCCGCGTCGACCGCCCGCTGTACCTGCGCCTGCGCGGCTCGGACGGCAACCGGTCCGCCGTCGGCGCACGCGGTGCGGCCGTCGACCCCGCCGGTCCCGCCATCGACGTAGTCGGCGACGCGGACCCGTGGAAGGACCTGTGGTTCTACAGCAACCCGGTCTGGGTCCTGCCCGCGTGACCCGTCCGCCCTACGTTACGACGATCGACGCCGGCGTACGCGAGCTGCGCGCGGCCGACCACCTGCTGCTGGAGCTGGCAGCCGAACTCGCGCTCGCCGAGAACGGGTTCGGCTGCACGCACCTGGTACGCGGTGAACGCCCGAGGGTGGTCCTGTCGTTCATGTCGGCCTCGGAGGACACCGCGCGACTCCTGTCGGCCAAGGGGTACGAGGTGACGGCCGGCGCGCCCGACGAGGTGGGCCGGGCCGTCGTCTACCCGGGCTCGACCGAGCTGACCGGCACGCTGACGATCGCGGAGCTGTTGGCACGCTCCGCGATCGGCAGGGTGGTGGTGTTGGGCGCCCCCGGTGAGCCGCCGCCTTCGCAGCAGGTGGTGACCCGGGACCACGTACGCCCGCAGTGGCAGGACGGCGAACTGGTCCTGACCCTGCAGCCGGCCGTGGGCGGGGTACTGGTCCCGTTCGAGGTCCCGGACCCTACGCCGTGCTGCGCGGACCACTGACCCGCTGGATGAAACTGCCCCAGGCGTCGGGGGAGAGGGCGAGCTGCGGCCCGGGGGCGTTCTTGGAGTCACGGACGTGGATGGTGGCAGCGGGGCAGACGGCGACCTCGACGCAGTCGCCTTCACTCCCACTGCTGTACGTCGACTTGTGCCAGGCGAGGGCTACTTCGACGCAGTCATCGCCCTCCGAGCCGCTGTAACTGCTCTTGAACCAGGTGAGTTCGGTCGTGTTGCTGTTCATAGCGCCCCTCGCATCTGCTGGAGCAGGCTCACCGTGTCCTCTGGGGTGAGTGCCTGTGAGCGCATCTTGGCATAACGCTGCTGGAGCACGCTGATGGCTTGACGGTCGCTGATCAGGTGACCGGTCTTCTGGCCCTCGGCGTAAGCCAGCCATTCGTGCTCCGGAGTCTCCAACAAGTGCATGGGGCCGTCGAGACCCGCATGCACGGGCTGCCGAAGTGGCATCAACTGGATCTCGACGTTCCAGTGTCGCTCGTTCACGTCGAGCAGGTGGTCGATCAACTCGCGTGTCACGTCCTCGCCGCCCGTGTGCCGTTCCAGGACGGCCTGTTCGACGATGAAGCTGAACGCCGTGGGCCGCTCCGGGCTCGTGCTGAGCAGCTCCTGCCGTGCGAAGCGCGCGGCCACCCGCTGCTCGACCTGCTCATCGGTCGGACGCAGCGGCACGCTCCAGATCACCGCTCGTGCGTAAGCCTCCGTCTGCAACAGGCCGGGAATCACCCGGCATTCGTACGTGCATAGGGTGATCGCTTGTCCCTCAAGGTCCGCCCATTTGCGGAACCACGACGCCAAGCCCGGCTGCCTGGTCGCATACTTCGCCGCAGCCCGGAGCACTCCGAACGCGTCCAACACCTCCTCCGCGCGCTCGACATACACCCTCGGCGGCAGCCGTCTCCCCTGCTCGATCGACGCCACCGTCCCCGGCTGATACCGCACGAGCGGTGCGAACTCCTCCTGCGTGAGCCCCGCCCGCTTGCGGAAGGCCTTGTGGACCAGACCGAACGTCTTCAAACTGTCCGACGGTTCGGGCTCGTTCGCCGTGCTGTTGGTCATGACGTCATGGTCACGGAAAGTCACTCCGACTGTCCACAGAGTGAACTCGTACGGGGTGCACTGTACGAGTGTCGGTGCTGGTCGACGGCTCGGCCGCCCGGGACCTTTGACCCATGCAAGGACGAATCGGGGTCCAAGTCCCCGTCACGGTACGTACGTTCACCCAGCTCTTCAGCTGCACGCCACGAGGGGCCAGGCTCGCGCGGAGACTGGTCGCGAACCGGATGGACGTGTGGGGTTACGCGTACGACAGCGAGGCGAGCGAATCCGTCACCCTGGTCGTCGCGGAACTGGCGGCCAACGCGGTGACCCACGGCCGGGTGAGGGGCCGCGACTTCCGCGTACGCCTGCTGATGCGGGTCGGCGAGAACACCGTACGAGTGGAAGTGGCCGACGGCCTGACCGAACGCCTCCCCGTACTACGGGAGTCACCCGGCCCTGTCGAGGAGGACGAAGGAGGCCGCGGCCTCCTTCTCGTCGACGCGCTGTCGGACCGCTGGGGAACAGCACTCTGCACGGGAGGCACGTACAAAAGCGTGTGGGCGGAGATCAGGGTGCCGAGCGCCTGAATCGCAGTGGTCCGGCCTGGGGACGGCCCTGGCGCGGTGCTGGATGACGAGCGCGTCCGGCCGCCTGTCAGGCCCTGTCGGAAGGTTCGCTCCCGGCTTCTCCGCCGTCCAGGCTTCGCCTTCGGAGTCTTCGTCGGCCGATACCTCGCCCAATTGCCCCAGGTCGCGGACCGAGCCGTCGTCGACGTTCAGTTCAAGGAGTTCCTTGGCCCAGCGGAGCAGTTCACCCGGGGTGAGCATGTAGAGCACCACCCCGGCCTGCTCCCGCAGTTCCTTGAGGAGTTCGGCACGGGGACGAGGAGCAAGCGTGCGCCGACCTGCGGCCGGCCTAGGCGCAGATCAGACTCCTGACCTCCTGGAAGGCCTCGTACTCGGCCTTCTGGTCCACCGGGAGCTGGTAGAAGCCCGCGGTGATCTTCGGGACCGACGGGATGACGGACAGGCGGAACTTCTGGCCGTCCGCCGTCGCGATGTGGAAGCGGCCCTGGAGGTCGCGCTTCTTCGTGGCGCCGCGGTTCGCGTCCGAGATGGTGACCGGTGTGCCCGCCGTGACCCGCCCGCCGTCCTCCTCGACCGGGACTATGACGAGTTCCGTGCTGCCCGGTCTGAAGCCCACGGCGTAGTTGTAGACCGTGGTGCTGCGGTAGACGATGAAGTTCCGCTCCTTCATGTCCGAGGCGTAGACCTTGGTGTACGCCGCGCCGTCGGGTACGGCCGCGTCGAAGGCCGCGTGGATCTCCGCCTTGAGTTGTTCCTTGCTCACCACTGTGCGCACTCCTCGTTCAGTACCGGACTAGGGGAACCGGCGTTGACTGTACAGCTAGCCAACCAAAAAATTCCAATCCTGGTGGCCCTCAACTGCCTTGCCGGACATGGCAGTTCCTGTCGCCGTCCGGCCGCCGACGGGGTCGCGGTGCGCACCGGCGACAATGGTCCTGCCGGGCCCGACCAGCCCGGCGCATGACCAGGGACGAGCGGGAGTGGGGTGGCACGTGTCGCCACGGTCGGCGGAGGCCAACGAGGAGTTGAGGGCGCAGTCGCGGGAGAGGATTCTCGTGGCGGCCCTGGAGGTCTTCGCCGAGAAGGGCTACCACGACGCCACCATCTCGGACATCACCGCCCGGGCAGGTGTCTCGCGCGGGCTGCTCACGTACTACTTCCCCGGCAAGCAGAACCTGGTCGACGAACTGCTCGACCGCTACCTCGACGGGGTCTCCGCGCTCGCGGACGTGACCGGCACCCCCGACGAGCGGCTGGCCGCCATCATCGACGGGGTCCTGGTCCTGGCGGCCGCCACGGTCCCGGTGCAGCGGATCACCCTCAGCCTGGTGGTCAACCCGGCGACGCACCCCCTGTTCGCGGCGGCCGAGGCGCGCAAGGAGGAGCGGGTGGTGGCGCTGGAGGACGGGCTGCGGGAACTGTTCACCGCACGCGGGGCCGAGGACCCGGCAGTGGAGGAGGTCCTGCTGCGCAGCGTCCTGGAGGGCGTCATCTTCAAGACGGCCGTCTACGGCGCCCACTACCCGACGGAACCGATTCGCCGCCGCCTGTACGCCCTTTACGGCCTGCCAGCACCCGAGGCCGAACTGCCGCTGCCCGCGGGCCCACCCCGGTCGGACCGGATGCGGGCGGCGCGGGCGCTCGGCGACTGAACCCGACGACACGACGACACGACGGCGCAACGGCGCAACGGCTCGGGCCGGGCTTCCCCCGTGGAGGCCCGGCCCGAGCGGCCATGTGTGACGCGATACGAGTCCTGCGATACGCGGCCTACGGCTGGAGCGTGATCGAGTTGATCGGCGTCATGTCCTTGTCGATCGACCACTGGGCCGGCAGATAGCCCTCGCAGCCCGTGCCGTCGTAGCCCGTGCAGGTGCGCATCGTCGCGCCGTCGGTCTGATTGTTGGCGATGCGGTAGGTGCCGAACATGCCGCTGAGGTTGTAGGTCCCGTAGTTGTAGTAGACGTGCGACGGAGTGTCGTTGTTCCAGCTCGCGCCCGGGTACAAACAGACGTAGCCGTCCGGGCAGCCGTGCCAGGTGTCGGCATGGGCCGCGGTGGAGCCGACGGTGGTCAGCACACCGAGTGCGAGTGACACTGCTGCCGCGGCCCTGGCGATTCTGCGCATGAATGGTCATCCCCTCGTGGGTGACTGCGTGCACTGCGAAACGTACGAGGGACCTGATGCGTCGAGTACCTGACAGATGTCAGGGTCGGCCGCCTGGCCGGCCGGTCCGGCAGCGGACGCAGCCTCCCGCTCCACCGATCGTCGTCGACCCCGGTGGGTTGCGCCAAGCATTTCAGGCTGGATTGAAAGGCTTGGCGCCGCCAGCCGCATCACCAAGGATGTGCGAGGCCGCCGGGAGAACCGCGGAGGGACCGAAGGCCCCTGGAACCACATCACCGTCAAGTCCGTCAGGTGGCGCGGCGAATGCTGATCAGCGGGTAGTCAGGCCCGCTGCTCGGCCCGGTCGCGCAGGGCCTGTTCGACGGCCTCCTGGACCCGGGCGTCCTCGCGCTGTTTGCGGCGGGCGCGGGTGCGGCGGCGTAGGACGTATGCGGCTGTGGCTCCGGCTGGCAGCGCGGCGATCAGCAGGACCAGGGTCCAGGGGACGGCCCAGCCCGTGGTGGTGGCCTCTACGGGCCTGAGGGAGGCGGTGGAGCCGGCGGCGTCCGTGATGACGGGGGTGACCGTCGCTTTCGCGGTGAGGCGGAGCGCGGGCGTTACGCCGCCCACGGGGACCGTGACCTTCCAGCGTTCCCCGGGCAGCAGCTCCGGCGCGGCGGCGACCTTGCCGGCCCGGGTCTCCAGGGTGCCGAAGGGGCCCGTCAGCGTGACCTTCTGGGCGGCGGAGAGCAGCGCGTTGCCCGTGTTGTGGAGCGTGTACGTGACCGTCGCGTCGCCCTGGCCGAAGGGGTTGAGCGTGCCGTCGTACTCCACGTGCAGGTTTTCCACGGCGAGCGTCGGCTTCAGCGCGCCGCTGACCCGCAGTTTGATCCGGATGCCGAGGCGGCGGTCGACGGCGATGCCCTCCGTCTCGTCGGGCTGCTTGAGCGAGGTGAGGATGCCGCCCACGTAGTCCCCGGGGGTGGCGTCGCGCGGGACGGCGACGGTGAAGGGGATCTCGGCCGACTTGCCCGGCGCGATGCGCACACCGGTCTTCGTGGCGCGGACCCACGCGCCTATCCCCAGGGACTTCTTCTCCCTTGTGAAGAGGTCGAGTTGGCCCTTCTCGGTCGTGTAGCCGTCGGCCGCGTACAGCGCCAGCGTGAGCGCCTTCCTGCCGTGGTTGGCCACGACCATGGCGTCCTCGACCCGGCTGCCGGGGTTGACGCCGTAGCTGAAGCTGGACCGGTCGTCCCCGTACCCGTTCGCGGCCGTGCGGACCGTCCAGGTCACGTCGCCGTCGGCCGCCCGCGCGGGTCCGGCGGACGTACCGGCGAACGCGAGAACCGCCAGCAGTACGAGGACCGCGTGACGCAGGCCGACCCGGCGCGGGTCGGCGGACAGTGTGCGGCGGGGGGTAGGGGACAGGTGCATGGCGGGCTCTCCGGGCTCGGGTGGTGCTGAAAGGGGCGGGGCAGGCGACCGGGCGGTGCGTCGGCCGCCTGCCCCGCGGACGGAGCTGGTCAAGCGGGGATGATCAGCTGCTCAGCGCGGTGATCGTCAGGGTGGCGCGGTAGCCGCCCTTCTGGACGCTGTCCGGGATCTTCAGGTCCAGGTCGGCGCCCAGCTTCGCCTTGCCGCGGGCGTGGCCCTGGTCGGCCGAGCCGAGGCCGCGCGAGACGGACAGGCCCTTGCCCTGGTCGTCCCAGCCCGAGGCCACGGAGGCACCGGCCTTCGCGCCCGCGCCCTGGTCAAGGATGTACGGCGACCAGCCCAGGTACGAGCCCGGGAACGTCTTCTCGGCGTCCTTGAAGTCGCTCACACCGGCCGACACCGACCACGGGGAGAGCGTGCGGCGGGTGTCCGTGACGAGGATCGGGTTGATCTTGCCGGCGGCCGTGAAGTGGTCGCCGTTCGTCTCCTTGGCGGTACCGAGGTCCACCAGACCGTTGTAGCCGTCGATCGTCCAGCCGAACTCGCCCGGAGCCGCGTTCGGCACGTCGACCTGGAGGGACTGGCCGTCACCGTTGTACGGGTGGACGCTCACCTTGTCGACGATCGAACCGACGGGCTGGCCGGCGGTGGTGTTGTTGCACCAGTCGCCGTGCTCCACCTCGGAGTTGGGGGCCGCGCAGGTGCCGCTGCGGATGTTCTCCACGACAAGCTTCTCGTCGCGGACCTGCACCTTGACGTAACTGCGGACGTGCTCCTGGTTCTGGACCGAGTTGTACCAGTAGCTGTCCGGGTTCAGCGGGTCGGCGCCGTTGCCCGCGCCGCTGGTGCCGCTGCTGTCGGGCTTGGTGATGTCGTAGTACTTCGAGCCCGAGGCCGAGTTGGCGGTCACGTACAGGACACCGCCGGGACCCGGGTAGACATCGGCCGCGCCCGGCTGCTCGTCCTTGTCGGCCTTCTCACCGTTCTTGATGAGGTAGCTGCGCGAATAACTGTGGTCGTGGCCCTGGAGCACGATGTCCACGCCCAGCTTGGAGAACGTGGTCGGGAAGTCCACGCGCCGCGCCTTGTTGTCACCGTCCTTGGCGTGCGAGGCGGGGGAGTAGATCGAGTGGTGGTAGACGAGCACCTTCCACTTGGCCTCGGAGCCGTGCTGGTTGATGACGTCCGTGACGTACTTGGTGTGCGCCTCGTCGCCGCCACCACCCTGCGAGGTGGCGTAGCTGTTGCTGTTCAGGTCGATGAACAGCACATCCTTGTAGATGTACCAGTAGTCGCCGCCCGAGGTGTTGGAGGCGGGGTTGCCGTTCGAGTAGTACGCGCCCGACCGGTCCGTGTTCGGCGTGGAGAAGTGCTGCTCGTACGCCTTGCCGCCGACGTCGTGGTTGCCGATGGTGGCCGCGAACGGCACCTGGCGCAGCTGGTCGGGGGCGAGGAACGCGTTCCACTGGGACTCGTTGTTCGCGCTCTCGACCTGGTCGCCGCCGGAGACGAGGAGTTCGGCGTCCTTGTTGGCCCGCGTGGCCACGTCGAGGGTGTCCTGCCAGCCCGCCTGGTCCTTCGCGGTGTCGCCGGAGGAGCCGATCTGCGGGTCGCCGAGGAAGAGGAAGTCGTACTCGCCCTCGAAGTCCTGCGTGCGGAACGCGTACGCGGCCGACCAGTTGCCCTCACCGCCGACGCGGTAGGAGTACGCGGTGTTCTCCTTGAGGCCCGTGATGGTGGCGTGGCGGTTGTAGCCGCCGCTGGTGGCGATGTTGGCGCCGCCCAGGGCGTCGAACGTGGCGGCGTCGGCGGGGAACTCGCCCGCGGTCACCAGCGCGGTGGGCGCCACCTGGATCTTCTGCGCGGTGTCGGCCGAGGAGTACCAGCTGACGGTGCGCTGGGTCTCGTCGGCGCCGACACCGAGGACGATGCCGGTGAGGGTGGCGGAGTCGGCGGCGACCGCGGGGGTCGTGAGTCCGCCACCGCCGAGGGCCAGGATCAGGCCCACGGATGCCGCGACGGCGGTGCCCGCCACGCGGCGTCGCATCGGCCTGCCGGCCGGTGCGAAGAGCTTTGTTCTCATGACGTGTCGTTTCTTCTGTTCTGCTGTGTGCGTGCGGTGTGCACGCAGTGGAGATCGTCAAGCTTTCGGTGCCAGGTGAACCCCGCATAAATGTGGGTGCGGGGTCTGCTGAACATCCAGGTGAGCGGGGTGCGGGGGTGTCGGGCGGGCCCTCACAGCCCGAACGTGCGCTGTACGAACCAGACCAGCCCCATGGCTGCGACACCCGCGCTGATCGTGCCGGTCGCCCACAACCCCGCCCGGCGGGAACGGCGCCGCAGGAGGAGCAGGAGCGGGAAGACCACGGCGATGATCGCCAACTGCACTGCTTCGATGCCGATGTTGAAGACGAGCAGCGACCAGAGCAGGGTCCAGGACCAGGCCGCGTCGATCCCGAGAGCGCCCGCGAAGCCCAGTCCGTGCACCAGGCCGAAACAGAACACGACACCCAGCCGCGTCCACCCGGCGCGGTCCAGCGCGAAGTGGCCGCCATGGCCGCCGTCGCGGACCACCGCCAGGTCGGTGACGTGCACGCCGCGCTGCCGGATGCGCCACAGGTGCCAGCCCGCGACGACGGCGATGGACAGCGCGATGACGGGTTCCACGACGCTCCCCGGCACGTCCACCAGGCCGAGCGCGGCGAGCAGGAACGTCACCGAATGGGCCAGCGTGAAACTCGTGGCGGCCAGGATGATCTCGCGCGGTCGCCGCGATCCGGCGATCAGCGCGAGCAGGAACAGGATGTGGTCGACGCCGGTCAGCAGGTGTTCGGCGCCCAGCCGGAAGAACTCCCAGAACCGTTCGGTCCAGGCCTGGCCGAGGGAGAAGGACGGATGGGCGGCGTCGAGGGCCGCACTGCCCCTGCGACCGCCGACGTCGTACGTGGCGATGGTCTTGGTGCCCTTGACGTACTCCTCGGAGTCGGGGAAGAGGCCGCTGCGGATCTCGTGGTCGGCAGTGACATGGCTGTCGCCCGCTGCCGCGCAGGTCCAGTCGAGGGTCAGCAGGGCGTAGGGCACACCCTCCTCCCGGCCCATGCGGAAGCGGCCGGCCGGTGCGGGCTGGCAGGCTTCGCCCGCCGCGGTGACGGCGAGGCGCCCGGTGACGTAGTCGACCACCGTCGCGCGGTGGGCCTCCAGCGCGGCGGCCTGCGCGTCGGTGTCCCCGGCTTCGAACGCCTCGGTCCCGGTGCGGAAGAGCGGGTCGTCGTGCCCGGCGTCGGCGGCGGACACCACCAGGAGGTCGTACTCAAGCTTCAGCTCGGTCCGCAGCCGGTCGGCCCCGGCGCCGGCGCCAGCACCGGCACTGCCCCCACCCCCGCCTTCGGTGACACGGACGTACACGGTCGAGGTGAAGCCGTGGGCGGAGGCGGGCCGGGCGAGGCCGAGCAGGACGAGGAACACCGCCACGGCGAGAACGGCCAGAGGGCGGCGAACAGGGTGTGACATGGGGCTCCTTGTGGTTGCCCGTGCACCGTCCTGGTCCGGGGTGAACCGGTGGGGGCCGTCCGGCGAACCGTGGGGGAACACCTGCTCGATCACGCCCGAGCGGATGGAGTTGCTGGTCGGAGGGGGCGCAGGATGTCGACGTACCCACCCCTGTCACGCCCTGTTACGGAGGACGATCGACTTGCGCCGCCCGCTCCTGACCGCCGCCGCACTGGCCTCGTCCGCGGTCGCGGTCGCCGCCCTCGCCACCGGATGCGGCGGCGACGGAGACGACTGGTCGCGGCCGCACCCGCGGCCCTCCGCCGTCGGCGCGCTGGGCGCGGGATTCGTCGACCCGGCCGCCTCGCCCGCGCCGGAGGCGACCGTCACCCCGCGGCCCGGTTCATGGGACGCGGTCCGTCCCTCCGAGGGCTACCGGGTGGTCCTGCTGACGGCGGGCGACGACCGGCCGACGAAGGCCCTGGTGAAGGCGGTGCGGGAGTGGGCCGACCGCGAGCGGGTGGACCTGCGCACGGAGACCGTGACCGAGGCCTCCGATCTGGTCCCCGCCGTCGACCGGGCGATCGGCCTGGGCCCCGACCTCGTCGTGAGCGCCGGCAACGAACTGGTCGACGCCCTGGTGACGGTGACCCCGAACCACCTCTCCCAGCAGTTCCTGGTGGTGGGCGCGGAACTGGCCGAGCCCACTCACAACGTGACCGCGGTCGACTGGTCCGGGGCGTCGTTCCGCGGCGAGGGCCTCGGTATGTCCTCTACCTACGACCCCGCGTCGTTCACCGCGGCCCGCTGCGCGGCGGCGGTCCGCGCGGGCACGGCCGCCGTCCTCTCGGGCTGGACGGGGATCGTGGTCTGGGTGGACGACTTCTAGGCCCCGCCCCCTGCCTCCGCAGTCGTGAACACGAACGAGAACTCCGCTGGCCGCACGAGCAGTTGGTACTGCGGCAGCGCGCCCGGACCGCAGGACTGGGAGCCGATGCCCTGCTGGCCGTGGTCGAGGTTGACCCACACCGTGTCGCCGGGCGCGAGGTCCGTCAGGTGGTCCGCCGCGTCAAGCTGTTCGCTCGTCCAGCGGCGGGCGGTGAACCAGAACGGCAGCCCGCCCTCGACGCGCAGGGCCGGGAAGTCAGGCCCCCGGCCGATCTCTGCCCAGCGGACTTCGGCGCGGGCGCCGTTCTCCTGCGGGCGGACGTACGGAGTCTGCAGGTCGTCCACCGTCGACTCCCAACGGGCCAGCAGAGAGGCCGATTTGGTGTCCGGGTACCCCTCGCCCGGGCCGCCGCCGTGCCACCTCACCCGGTCAGCGGCGGACAGCCCCAGGCGGACGCCGAGCCGGGGCAGCGGCACCTGCCAGTCGCCCTCCGGTGTCACCGACACGGCCAGCTTCAGCCTCGGCCCGTCGCTGGTCCACCGGTAGACCGTGCGCAGAGCCAGGTCCGACGCGGCCGGCGCCACCCGGGTGCGTACCGTCAGCGCGTCCTCGGACAACTCGACCGCGTCCAGGCGGTGTTGCATCCGGTGCAGGCCGAGCTTGCGCCACAGCACGCCGTAGCGGGTGTCCGGCTGCCAGGCCGCGCCGAAGTCGTTGTCGGTCGGCGCCCGCCACACGTCCAGCTTCAGGCCGACGACGTCGATGCCCCCGACGCTTGCCAACTCGCCCGTGCGGGCGGTGAACACGGCCGGTCCGAGCGTGATGCCCACCGCGCCGTCGAGGACGGGGCGCCGGCGGGCCGTGACGTCGATCAACTGCCGGGGTACGCGCCACAGTTGGACCCACGCCACCACATGCCCCGCCGGTCCCCAGGCGGTGTCCCCGGCGAGCACCGCCCGGACCGTCCACCTGGTCTCCGTGTCGCGTACGTCCACCGGGGGTTCGGGCAGCTTCACGTCGGCGCAGTCGCCCGGCGCGAGCGCGGGCGCGGTCAGGGCGCCCGTCCCCACCGTCTCGCCGTCCACCTCGTACGACCACTCGAAGGCCAGCGCCGACAGGTCCGCGAAGTCGTACCTGTTGGTGATCCGGACGACGCCGTCGATGCCGTCGCCCTCCATACGGACCGGCTCGACGACCTTCTTGTACTCCAGGAGTCCCGGGGAGGGCGTGCGGTCAGGGAAGACCAGTCCGTCGCAGACGAAGTTCCCGTCGTGCAGCTCCTCGCCGAAGTCACCGCCGTACGCGAAGCCGTACCGCTCGTCCTTGATGCCGTGGTCGATCCACTCCCAGACGAAGCCGCCCTGGATGCGGTCGTGCGTCTCGAAGAGCCGTTGGTAGTCGGCGAGTCCGCCCGGTCCGTTGCCCATGGCGTGCGCGTACTCGCACTGGATGAAGGGGAGTTCGCGCCGCTTGAGGGGGCCGCCGTCCTGGCCCCTGCCGATCCGGTCGACCTCCGCGTGGTCCGCGTACATCCGCGAGTACATGTCCGTGTCCCGGCAGTTCCAGTCGCCCTCGTAGTGGATGAGCCGCGAGCCGTCCCGGCCGCGGATCCACTCGGCCATGGCGGTGAGGCCGCGGCCGGTGCCGGCCTCGTTGCCCAGGGACCAGATGACGACCGAGGGGTGGTTCTTGTCGCGCTCCACCATGCGGGCCGCCCGGTCGAGGAGCGCCGGGGTCCAGCGGTCGTCGTCCACCGGGTTGTCGCGCCAGGCCTGTTCGGTGAAGCCGTGGGTCTCCAGGTCGCACTCGTCGATCACCCAGAGCCCGTACTCGTCGCACAGGTCGAGGAAGGCCGGGTGGGGCGGGTAGTGCGAGGTGCGTACGGCGTTCACGTTGTGCCGCTTCATCAGAGCCACGTCCTCGCGCATGGTCTCCAGGTCCAGGGCGCGGCCGTGCTCGGGGTGCCACTCGTGCCGGTTGACGCCCCGGAAGAGGACCGGCCGGCCGTTGACCTTGATCAGGCCGTCCTCCAGCGCGACCGTACGGAAGCCGATCCGCAGCGGGACCTGCTCCCCGGGCGTGACCAGCGTGGCGTCGTACAGGTGCGGTGTCTCCGCCGTCCAGGGCCGTACCGGCACGGTGATCGCCTGCCCGGTCTCGACATCGATGTCCAGGCCCGGCACGAGGATCCGGCCCTCGACGTCGGAGTCCACGCGCAGGGTCCCGGTGCCCTCGCGATGGTCGTACGACGAGTGCACGAAGAAATCGAGCGCGCTGCCCGCCGGCCGGTGCAGCAGCGTGACGTCCCGGAAGATGCCGGGCAGCCACCACTGGTCCTGGTCCTCCAGGTACGAGCCCGCCGACCACTGGTGGACCCGCACGGCGAGCACGTTCCCGGTGGGCTGCAGCAGATGCCCGACCGTGAACTCGTGCGGCAGCCGCGACCCCTTGAACTCCCCGATGTCCGTGCCGTTCAGCCACACCCGGGCGCAGGACTCGACCCCGTCGAACCGCAGGACCGCGCCCCCGGCGGCCCCCTTCGCGTCCGAGACGTCGGGCCAGTCGTCCGGCAGGTCGAAGTACCGGAGATGGTCACCGGTCGGGTTCTGTGTGGGCACCCTCGGCGGGTCCACCGGGAAGGGGTAGAGGTGGTTGGTGTAGATCGGCGCACCGAAGGCCCCGCCGCCCTGGAGGACCCAGTGTCCGGGTACCGTCACCTGCGCCCAGTCCCCGCAGTCGTACCCCTGCCCGGCGAAGGAGTCGTCCTCGGCGTCGGCCGTCGCGGACAGCCGGAAACGCCAACTGCCGTTCAGCGAAAGGGAGGCGGCGTCGGAGGACGCGTACCACGCCCGGGGTGGCAGCGCGCCGCTCCCGGGCGAGACGTCCTCGACGTACGCGAAGGACGTGACGCCCTCCGGGCCGGACGAGGCAGCGGACGGGGACGAGGTGGTGCGGACAGACATCGTTCTCCTAGGTCAGCCCTTGATACCGGTCTGCGCGACACCCTGCACCAGCCAGCGCTGGAGGAACAGGAACACGAGCACCAGGGGCAGGATGGACACTGCGGTGGCCATGAAGATCAGATGGAAGTTGACCGTCTGATTCGTCATGTACGAGGAGAGCGCGACCTGCACGGTCCACGCCTCCTGGTCCTGGCCGATGACCAGGGGCCACAGGAAGGCGTTCCAGCCGCTGATGAAGGTGATGGTCGCGATGGCGGCGAAGAAGTTCAGCGAGTTCGGCACGACGATGCGCCAGTACGCACCCCAGTATCCGAGCCCGTCCACGCGCGCCGCCTCCTCCAGTTCTTTGGGGAACCCCAGGAAGTACTGCCGGAACAGGAAGCAGGTGAAACCACTGAACAGCCCCGGAACGATGAGACCTTGCATACTCGACACCCAGCCGAGCGACGAGACCAGCACGAAGCTCGGTACGAAGGTGACTGCGGCCGGCACCATCAGGGTCACCAGGACCGCGTAGAAGATCTTGTTCGCGTGCCGGTACGGGATCCGGGCGAGGCCGTAGCCCGCGAGCGAGCAGACCAGCAGCGTGCCGAGGGTGTGCAGGATGCCGACGACCGCCGAGTTCCCGAGGGAGCGGCCGAACGGGACCGTCGGGTCGTCGAACAGCTCGGTGACATTGCCCCACTGGATGTCGGTGGGGAACCACTGCCAGTTCTCGCCGGTGATCTCGGCGTCCGTGGACAGGGCGTTGCGGACGATGAGGTAGAAGGGGACGAGGAAGAGCAGGGCGCAGACGGCGGTGGCGAAGTAGAGGCCCGCGGAGCCGAGTACGCCCCGTCGGCCGCCCTTGCGGGCCGGGCTGACGGTCGTCACCTGGAGTCCTCCCCCTTTCCGAAGCCCAGGAATCTGCCCTGGAGCAGGGTCACCATGCAGATCAGCAGGGTCAGGATGACCGCGCCCGCGCTGCCGGCGCCGTAGTCCTGGTCCTCGCCCAGCGCCGTGTAGTACAGCTCGACGAGCGGCGGACGGCCCCAGGTCGTCTTGGCGAGCAGATTGAAGAATTCGTCGAACGCCTGGTACGCGGCCACGAGCAGCAGCAGGATCACGGCCGTCGAGGTGGCCCGCAGCTGGGGCAGGGTGATGTGGCGGAAGGTCTGCCAGCCGGGCTTGGCGCCGTCGATCGCGGCGGCCTCGTACAGCACGGGCGGAATGTTCTGCAGGGCCGCCAGGAACAGGATCATGTAGAAACCGGCCTGGAGCCACAGGCGGACGGTCACGATGACCAGCCAGTACCAGGGCGGGTTCGGGTCGGCCAGCCAGGCGATGTTCTCGATGCCGAACCAGCCGAGGACCGTGTTCATCATGCCGAAGCGGACCCCGCTGAAGAGGGACATCTTCCAGATCAGCGAGGCGGCGACGAAACTGCACGCCGTCGGCAGGAAGAAGACCGACCGGAAGAACGCCTTCATGAAGCGCAGCCGGTGCACCATCAGGGCAAGCCCCAGCGACAGGGCCCAGGTGACCGGCACGATGATCGCGGCGAAGACGGTGAAGGTGACGAGCGCGGCGGTGAAGTCGCCGTTCGTCAGCATCAGCTTGTAGTTGTCGAAGCCGATGAACTTGTCGGGGGTGACCGTGTAGCGCGCCTCGAAGAAGCTGAGCCAGGCGCTCCACCCGATGGGGATGTAGACGAAGACCACCAGGCCGATGAGGAACGGGCCCGTGAAGATCCAGAAGCTGAGCGTGTTGCCGCGCACGCCTCCGGCAGGTGTCTTGGTGTTGGGCATGCCGCTGCCTGTCGCCTGTCCGCCGGCCTATCCGAACAGCTTCTTGAGTTCGCGGTTGACCTTGACGTCCGCCGCGTCGAGGGCCTTCTCCGGATCCATGCCCTTGCGCACCGAGTTGGCGATCACCTCCTCCAGGGCCGTGATCATCGCCTGGGTCCAGGAGATGTTGTCGAAGCGGCCGTAGTCGGTGAAGAGCCTGACGCCCTCGGCGGGCAGCCCCGACTTGAGCTTGGTGGCGGACGCGGCGAGCGACGTGCGCGGCGGTATGTGGAAGCCGTAGCTGAGCGCCCAGTCCTCCTGGTACTTCTTCTGGTCGATCCACAGCCACTTCACGTACTCCTTGGCCAGGTCGACGTGTCTGCCCTTGGCGTTCACGAACATCGACCAACCGCCGTTGTAGACGGCCGGCTCGGCGCCGGAGGCCGCCGACGGGAAGGGGAAGATACCGAGGTCGTCACCGAGGGACTTCTGCATCACGGGCATGGCCCACATACCGCACCACTGGATCGCGGTGAGCCCCTGGACCAGGGCCGAGGGGTCCCAGTAGTCGGCGGGCGCGTCCAGGAGCAGATGCCCGCTGGTGAACATCCTGCGGTACGTCTTCAGCGCCGCGGCCACGTCGTCGGTGTGGTACGCGATCTCGTTCCTGTCGTTCAGTTGGTCGGCGCCGGCCGCCCAGACCAGGGCGTAGTTCGTCGACGTCATGTTGTTGCCGAGGAACAGGCCCTTGACCTTGTCGGTGGTGAGCTTGTCGGCGGCCTCGGCCAGCTCGTCGAGGGTCTGCGGCACCCCGATGCCGGCCTTCTCCAGCAGCGACTTGCGGTAGAAGAAGAACTGCGGGTCGTCGATCATCCGGACGCCGTAGACCTTGCCGTCGACCGTGTGGGACTTTATGTCCGCCGGATTGAAGTCGTCCTTGACCGGGCCGAGGATGTCGTCCAGCGGCGCCACCTGACCGCTCTTGATCAGCTGCAGCTGGGGGTGGAACTCGAAGACGTCCGGGGCGTTGTCGGTGAGCAGCGACGAGAACAGCTTGCTCTCGAAGTTGGTGCCGGTGATCCACTGGGTGGTCACCCGGGCCTCGTCGTAGGCCTTGGCGTAGCGCTTGATCGCCTCCTGCGTACCGGCCTCGCCGTACGCGTGGAAGTACTGCACGAGGCTCTTGCCCGAACTGCCGCCGCCCTCACGGCCGGTGTTGCCGCCGCAGGCGGCCAGCGGGCCGAGGGCGGCGAGGCCCGCGGCGGCCCTCAGTACGGAACGACGATCCCAGTTGCTGCTGCTCAGTGCCGACATGGTGACGTCCTTGTCTCTTGTCCGGCGGTGATCCGAGCACGGCGGTGATCCCCCTACGGCTGCGGCTCGAAATCGCTGTGGGGTGCGGGACGTTAACCTTCGGCTAATGCTTCGGCAAGGGGTTGGACGAAGTCTGTTCGAAGCGTTGCGGGGTGTCCGGAATGCCGGACGCAAAGGTGTGCAGGCCATGCATCAATGGCCCTAGTGCCGCTGTTCCCCACCGTCCGGACCGGCCGGATGCGTACCGCCGTTGCAGCTGCACACGGCCGTCACGAAGTCGGAGCGGTACGGCTCCTCGCGGTCTTCGAGGACTTCGCGGTCTTCGAGGACTTCACGGTCTTCACGGTCTTCGGGGGCTTCAGGCCCGCCGAGGTGAGGGCTCCTTCGAGCGCGAACGTCGCCGCGCCCAGGCACACCGGATCCGTGGGGATGGGGGAGAGCACGATCTCGGTGCCGGCCAGCGGCCGTTTCAGCGCGCGCCGGGCCACGGCCTCGCGCACCTCCCGCAGCAACGGCTCGCCGAGCGCGGCCGCGACCCAACTGCTGAGCACGACCACCTCGGGATTGAGGAGGTTCACCAGGTCGGCGATGGCGGCGCCGAGATAGCGGGCGGTGTCCCGGACCACCTCGACGGCCACCGGGTCCCGCTCGGCGACCGCGCGGGCGAGTGCGTCGATCGTGGCCGTCTGGTCCTCGGGGTGCAGCAGCGCGCTGCCGGGGCTCGACTCCCGCAGGTTCAGCATGATCCCGGGCGCCCCGACATACGTCTCCACGCACCCGAGGTTGCCGCAGTGGCACGGCCGCCCGTCCAGTACGAGGGTGGTGTGGCCCCACTCGCCCGCGCTGTTGCCGACGCCGCGGTGCAGCCCGCCGCCCAGGACGAGCCCGGCGCCGACGCCCGTACCGAGGTTCACCACCACGGCGTCCCCGCGCCCGCGCGCCGCCCCGAACCACAGCTCGGCGACCGCGCAGGCACGCAGGGGATTGTCCAGATGGAGGGGGTACGCGATCTGCTCCGCGAGCAGGTCGAGCAGGGGTACGTCGTGCCAGTCCCAGTTCGGCGCGTACTCCGAGACACCGGCCTCGCGGTCCACCTGCCCCGGCACGCTGACACCCACCCCGAGCACGCGCGCGCCCTCGATCCCGGCCTGCGCGACCACCGAGCCGACGGCCGAGGCGACATGCCCGACGACCTGCTCCGGGCGGATCTCCCCGGGGCGCATGTCCTCGTCGGCGCGGGCCAGTACGTCCAGCGCGAGATCGAACAGCTCGACACGCACGTACGTCTCCGCGATGTCGACCCCGATCAGCGCGCCCCCGGACGCGTTGACGGCGACGAGGCCCCGCGGGCGGCCACCCGCGGAGTCCTCGAAGCCGACCTCGGTGAGCATCCCGAGATCGAGCAGCTCACCGACGAGCGTGGCGACCGTGGCGATGCTCAGCCCGGTCGCGGCGGCCAGTTCCTGCCGGGAGGTGGGGGAGTGGGCGATGATCTGGCGCAGCACCCCGTAGCGGTTCGCGGTGCGGATGTCGCGTGAAGTGCGCTTCACCAGAACGTGCCCCCTCGGTCCCTCCGCCCCGCGGTCGGCCGAGGCCGGCCCACGCCACGGCATGACGGAACCCCACGGCCCCGGCGCCGCGCAAGGCTATGACCGCCACGCCCGTTCGACAACCCCTTAGGAAAGGGGCTTGACAAAGTCCCTGGCGGTCGCGCGCGGCCCGCGTGGACAGTCCGGGCGGACGGTCCTGGCGGACGGCGTTCTCACCCGTGGTCGTCCTTCGGTTCGGTCGTCGATTCCGGCAGGAGCAGGCGGAAGGTGCAGCCGTCGCCGGGGCGGTTGTCCAGTTCCAGGCGTCCGCCGTGCGCGGTGGCGATGGCGGCGGCGATGGCGAGTCCCAGGCCGCTGCCGGGTTCGGGGCCCGTCTCCGGGCCTGTATCGGGGCTTGCATCGGGGCCCGGGCCGAGGTCCGCGTCGAGGCCGGCCGGGGCGGGACGGCCGAGCGGTGTCGCGCGGTAGAAGCGGTCGAAGACCCTGTCGGCCTCGTCGGGCCTGATCCCGGGACCGTGGTCGGCGACCTCCACGACGCAGACGGGTGTGCCGGGCCGTAGCGGCGGGCCGCTGCCCGGTCTCTCCTCGCCGGGGGCACGGGTGGCCCCGACCCGCACATGCACGGGGCTGTCGTCCTCGGTGTGGGTGCAGGCGTTGGACAGCAGGTTGCCCACGACCTGCGCGAGCTGGTGGGGGTCGCCGGGGGTTTCGACGATGTCGAGGCCGCGTCCGGGATCGGCGGGGTGCGCGGTGAGGGGTTCCAGGGTGATGGGCCGCCGCGGATGACGTATCGCGGTGGTGGCGATGGCGTCGGCCGCCAGGGACAGCAGGTCGACGGGCTCGCGGTGCGCGGCGGGCGTGTCGCCGAGCGTGGCGAGGAGGAAGAGGTCGTCGACGAGACGGCTCATCCGGTCGGCGTTGTGGGCGATCAGGGTGTGCGCCTCCCGGCGCCGCCGGCCGGCCATGCCGGGTTCGTCGAGGAGCAGTTCGGCGAACCCCTGGATCGCGGTCAGCGGCGTACGCAGCTCATGTCCCGCGTCCGCCATGAAGTGGCGCAACTGCCGCTCGGAGGCCTCCTTGCGGTGCAGGGCGGTGCGCAGGCGGTCCAGCATGGTGTTGAGGGCCAGGCCGAGCCGGCCGACCTCGGTGTCCGGGTCCGCCACGGGAACGTTGAGTTCCAGGGCACCCTCGGTGATGTGCTGGGCGGTGTGCTCGACACGGGTGAGCGGGCGCAGCCCCAGGCGGACGGCGCCGTTGCCCAGGACGACGACGCCGACGGCGACGGTGAGACCGAGCCCGAGGCTGAGCCAGAGGAGTTTGGCGGTGGCGCCGTCGACGGTGTCCAGCGGCAGGGCGACGACGGTACGCATCCGGTCGGGCCCCGCATGGGAGATCACGCGCCAGCCGGACCCGGACGAACCGTCCTCGGACGGGACCGTGGTCGGCCGCCCGGCGGGCAGGTGCAGATCGGCCGCCCGCTGCGGGAGCAGGGGACCCGGCTCGGCGCCGTTGCCCAGGGAGTCGCGCAGCAGTCTGCCGTTCTCGTCGTAGAAGTAGACCCGGTAGTCCGAGGGCAGCGTGCTGTCCGAGTCCGGCGGCGGCAGTTTCCGGTCCGCGGCGATGTCCGAGTACACGCGGTCGGGGGGCCTGAAGTGGCCGAGCCGGTCGTCGACCTGGTCGGTGAGCCAGCCGCGCAGCACGGTCAGACCGGCGAACTGGCACAGCAGGACGGCGCTCGTGGCCAGCAGGCCCGCGATCAGGACGAGGCGGCTGCGCAGGGAGCGCGGGCTCGGGAGGCGCGGGCTCCGAAACCCTGGCCTCGGAAGCCTCGGAAGCCTCGGAAGCCTCGGGAGCCTCGGGAGCCTCGGGAAGCGTGAGCGCCTCACCGCGGGCCCGGGCCCGGGTTCGGCTCGTCGCGCGGCAGCCGCAGGCAGTAGCCGACCCCGCGCACCGTGTGGATCAGCGGTGGCGCGTCGCGGTCGATCTTGCGGCGCAGGTTCTTGACGTACGTGTCGACGATCCGGGTGTCGCCGGAGAAGTCGTAACGCCAGACCTGCTGCAGGATCTCCGGCTTCTCCAGAACGCGCTCGGGCTGCGCCAGCAGGCAGGCCAGGAGCCGGAACTCGGTCGGCGAGAGCTTGAGCAGCCGGTCCGCGCGCCTGACTTCCCGCGTGTTCTCGTCCAGGCTGAGGTCGGCGTAGCGCAGGGGCGGCTGGGCGCCGGTGGTGGAGGCGGGCGCGTTGCTGCGGCGCAGGATGGCGCGGACGCGCAGCAGCACTTCCTGGATGTGGAAGGGCTTGGTGACGTAGTCGTCGCCGCCGGAGCTGAGGCCGATGATGCGGTCCTCGACGCCGGTCCGGGCGGTCAGGAACAGCACCGGCGTGTAGACGCCCTGCGCGCGCAGCTCCCGGGTGAGCCGGAAGCCGTCGGTGTCGGGCAGCATCACGTCGAGGACGATCAGACCGGGCCGCCGGCTGCCGGCCTGGAACATGGCTTCCTGCCCGCTGGCCGCGCTCGCCACGGCGTACCCCGCAGCGCTGAGCGCGGAGGTGAGCAGGGTACGGATGCTGGCGTCGTCCTCCACGACCAGGACGGTGTGCCCGGCGGCGGGCGTACGCGTGAGGCTGGGCTGGTCGATCACGGTCGGCACCTCGGGTTACGGGCAGGCGGAGCCGCGGCGGGGCGAGTCCTGGTCGTGCGGCGCGATGGTAGACGGGAAACCTGTGGCCGCGCCGCACGCGAACCGGGTTCTCAGCCGGTCACCGCCTTGTCCTTGGCCAGGGCCTCGGTGCGGTCGGTGACCGTCGTCGTGAGCTTGGCCACGGCGGTGTCCAGCTCCTTGGAGTCGGCTCCCGCGGAACGGGCCTGTTCCGCGATGACCTTCAGCTCCTTCGCCGCAGCGCCCGAGCCGAAGAACTCCTCGTACAGCTTCCGGTACGCCTTCTTGTAGACGGCGTCGAAGGCGTCGGAGTCCAGGAACTTGGTCTTCAGGACGTGTCCCGACATGGCACCGCCCCTGCCGCCCCCGGCTCCGCCGCCGCCCGCTCCGTCCTGCTGACCGGGCATTCCCTGGGGCATCCCCTCGGGCATGCCTTCCGGCATACCGCTGGGCATCCCCTCCGGCATTCCCTCCGGCATTCCCTCGGGCATGCCGCCGCCCATGCCGATCGAGTCGTCCGGCCCGGAGGCCGCGTCCCCGCTGAAGGTGAGGTTGTAGTCCCAGCCGAGGACGGAGAACTTCTTGCTGTCCAGGTCGTACCGGAGCAGATAGTTCTTGCCCGGCCCGGCCATGTCGTCGAAGTTCAGCAGCAGGTTCTGCGAGGCGACGTACTCGGCCAGGGACTCGACGTCGACGTACGTGCCGAGGTCGCGGGCGAACTCCTCGTCCGAGGCGCCGTCGACCCACTTGATGAGCTTCATCACCGGTTCGAGGTCCTGGCTGCCCTTCTTGTTGAGCTGCTTGAAGGAGCTCTCGTACTCGCTGGGGTCGTCGCCGACGTAGTCGAAGCTGCTGCCCGCGCGGGCCTTGTAGAGCACCCCGTTGCCGTCGCCGATGTCGTCGGCGTAATCGGTGTCGGGGGCCTCGACCATGAGGCGGGTGGCGGCGGGCCGGTTGTTCACCTTCAACTCGGTGAAGGCGTACCGCTCGGCCTTCTGCCCGCTGCTGTCGGTCAGGGCCAGTGACAGTGCCTCGTTCAGCGGGACCTGGCCGTTGCTGCCGGGACGCAGCGAGATCTCCCGCTCGCCCTGGTAGGCCCGCCCCTCGACATACTCGTCGATCTTGACGAGCAGGGGCAGCTCCTCGGGCTTCTTCGCGGACAGGTCGAACTGCACCATGCCGCCTCCACCACCGCCACCCCCAGCGGCCGGAGCGCCGCCCGCCTGCTGGTTCCGGCCGTCGGCC
>NZ_JBHWZP010000123.1:0-25031 GCF_042728395.1 Streptomyces sp. NPDC060205 | reverse complement strand
CGCACAAGGAGGGCGCCCCCCGTCACGTACGCGTCCCGTACGCGTCACCTACAAGCAGTTACTGCTTGCTCGCCTTCGCGAGCTTGAGCGCGTACTCCGGCCACCACTGGCCCGCCTTGGGACCGTCCTTGCACGTGCCGTCGGACTCACCGGGTCGCTTGACCCACAGATAGGCGTCGACGAGATCGTCACCGGTGTCCGTGGTGGGTGTCTCGCCCAGTGCGCGCCCGGGCGGGTTGCACCAGTTCTCCTCCGGGTCGCCGTCCGTGTAGGGGCCGTTGCCGTTGCGGCTGGTGTCGATCACGAACGGCTTGTTGCCGACCTTCGACGACAGTTCCTTGCCGTACTTCGTGCTGTCGGGTGTCTTGTAGAAGTTGGAGACGTTGACCGCGAACCCGTCGGCGTTCTCGACGCCCGCCAGTTTCAGCGGCTCGGCGATGTCGTCGGGCTTGCCCCAGCCCGCGTTGCCGGCGTCCAGGTAGACCTTGGTGTTCTTCAGCGACTTGAACTTCTCCACCGCGCCCCGCAGCAGGTCGTAGCGCTCCTCGTGGAACTCGTCCGGGGTGCAGCCGTCCACCATGTGCAGCACCGCGTCCGGCTCCAGGATCACCGTGGTCGCCCGGTCGCCGATTCCCTTGGCGACCTGGTCGATGAAGGTCCGGTACGCGTTGCCGTCGGCGGCGCCGCCGCTGGAGAACTGGCCGCAGTCGCGGTGCGGGATGTTGTAGACCACGAGCAGCGCGTCCCGGTCGGCCTTCGCGGCGGCCTCGGTGAAGCCGCGCGCCTCCTGCTCGGCGTTCTCCGGGGTCAGCCACTCGCCGGTGGGCTGCTCGGCGATCCTGCGGATCAGTTCGGCGTCCTCGTCCTTGCCGTCCTTCACGTACGTGGCGACCTGTTCGGCCGCGTTCCCGTCCGGGTTGACCCAGAACGGGTCCTTGTCCTTGGGCTGCTGGCTCACCTTGGCGCCCGACGTGTCCTTGTCGCCGCCGTCGTCCGAGGACGAACATCCTGCGAGCAGCAGCACAGCTCCGGCCACCGCCACGGACGCCCTTGCCCCGGCCCCCCTGCTCCCGTACATCGAAAAACTCCCCCTCGGGTGCACCGTCCGAAGTACCAATCCTGACATACGTGTCGGGCCGCCCACGGGCACAGTCACGCCTTGGCGGCCAGCTGTTACAGCGCTGAACGACCGAACGGCGGCGGGACCCCGCGGACCTGCCCGGGCACCACGGCCACCTGCGCGGATAACGCAGCGCCACCGTGCTGGGACTTGGCGTCATTCAGACCCTAGGCCGGAACGCTCATCCGTTCTAGAGTCGTCTCAGACGGCCCCGGCCCCCGGCTGTCCGGGCATCCGCCCGTCCTCGGATGGGACCTTGAACCTCCCGTGCCGGTCGCCGGGTTACTCCCGCAGCCCGTGCGCGCACGGTCGAGGACCAGCCCGGTCGACGGCTCCGGGGGGAGCGGGTCGTCGACCGGGCCAGGTGCCGCCGGCGTTCAGCCGTGCCGGGTCCCGCTGAGGTACGCGGAGACGACCACGTTCGCCGTGTAGGTGCGGCTGCCGCGGTCGAAGGAACCGCCGCAGGTGATGAGCCGCAGTTCGGCGCGCCCGGACTGCCGGACCCCGTACGCCTTCCGGGCGTCGAAGCGGTCACGGGGGAAGACCTGTACGTCCTCCACGGTGAACTCGGCGACCGTGCCGTCGTCCCGGGCCACCCGGACCGCCGCGCCCGGCCGTAGCTCGCTGAGATGGTAGAAGACCGCGGGCCGGGTCTCGGTGTCCACGTGCCCGACGAGCAGCGCGGTCCCGGCCGACCCGGGCCGCACCCCGTCCGCGTACCAGCCGACCGTCCCCGGCCGCCCGTACGGCGGCGGTTCGATCGCCCCGCCCGGGTCGAGGCCGCGGCGCACCACGGGTGCCCGGACGCCCAGTGCGGGCACGTCCACGCGCTGGGGGCGCGCGTCGCCCAGCGGCCGTGTCGCGGACGGCAGTTCGGCGCCGAGCGGGCGGCCGACCGCCGCCATGTCGCCGGTGGTCGGCGCGGACATGCCCTGCCGTACGTCGGTGACCCCGCGGCCCCACAGCCACAGTCCGAGCAGCAGCAGCGCCCAGGCGACCCCCATCAGGAGCCGGCCGCGTCCCGCCGTGCGGTCCCGTTGTTCCGTCTGCGTGCGTGGTGACATGGCCCCTCAGTCCGTACGGCGGCGGCCCCGCCGGGCGCTGCTGACGGCCACGGCGACGGCGGCGACCGAGGCCAGGACGAGACCGACGACCGCGTGCCGGGTGCCGGGCCCCTCCGACCTGGCCTCGGCGGCGGCGAGCCGGGAGGTACCGCCACCGCCCGCGTGCACGGGGGCGACGGGGGACGCGGGGGCGGCAGGGGAAGCGGACTCCTGCTCCTTGCCGGTCTCGTGCTTCTTGCCAGTCTCGTGCTTCTTGTCGGCGACGGTGACCGTGCCCTTGAGCTGGTCCTCGAAGCCGTCGCAGGTGACCTCGATGTCGTAGGTGCCGGGGTCGAGCGTCGAGCGGACGCGGGTCTCGCCGGTGAGGTCCCCCTGGGCCCCGGCGAGCCGCGCGTCGGCGACGAACGCCGGGGACGCGGCGGTGCCGGTCATCCCGGTGCACCCCTGGACCCGCAGCGAGATGTCGCCGCCGGGAGCCGGGGAGCCCGGCGTCACCCGGACCCCTCCGTCGGCCGCGAACACCGAGGGGGCGTACGCCGTGGGGGCGAGTGCGGCGGCAGCCGCCGCACCGGCACAGAGAGCGATTCGCAGTGAACCCATCGTGAACCTCCAGACATCTGGAGCGTCCTCCGCGGGCCGGACCGGCGCATCCGGGGAAGGGGCCCACTGCTCCGTACGGGTTACGCGTACGCGTGGCCCGGACGGCCGGCTCAGACGCGGTCGACGAGGTCCGCGATGGAGTCGACGATCGTGGACGGGCGGTACGGGTACTTCTCGATCTCCGCCTTCGTGGTGAGGCCGGTGAGGACGAGGAAGGTCTCCATGCCCGCCTCCAGACCGGCCAGCACGTCGGTGTCCATGCGGTCGCCGATCATCGCGCTGGTCTCGGAGTGCGCGCCGATGGTGTTGAGCCCGGTCCGCATCATCAGCGGGTTCGGCTTGCCGGCGAAGTACGGCTGCTTGCCGGTCGCCTTGGTGATCAGCGCGGCGACCGCGCCGGTGGCGGGCAGCGCGCCCTCGGCGGACGGGCCGGTCTCGTCGGGGTTCGTGGCGATGAAACGGGCGCCGTCGTTGATCAGCCGCACCGCCTTGGTCATCGCTTCGAAGGAGTACGTACGGGTCTCGCCGAGGACCACGTAGTCGGGGTCGTGGTCAGTCAGCACGTACCCGATGTCGTGCAGCGCGGTGGTCAGACCGGCCTCGCCGATGACGTAGGCAGAGCCCTCGGGGCGCTGGTCCTCCAGGAACTGGGCGGTGGCCAGGGCGGACGTCCAGATGTTCTCCACGGGCACGTCCAGGCCCATCCGGCGCAGGCGGGCGTGCAGGTCGCGGGCCGTGTAGATCGAGTTGTTGGTGAGGACCAGGAAAGGCTTTCCGGAGTCCCGCAGCTTCCTTATGAACGCGTCGGCACCGGGGATGGGCACGCCCTCGTGGATGAGCACCCCGTCCATGTCGGTGAGCCACGATTCGATGGGCTTGCGCTCTGCCATGTGCCGTCTCCTGCCGTACGCGTGCTGCGTGAGCCGTGCGGATGCGCCGGCGTCGCCGGTCACCGCCGTGTGCCGACGCCCCCAGCCTAGCCATCGGCTGGATCTTGGAGGAAGGGAGGACGAGGTGGGGGGCGGCGCGGGAGGCAGTCGCGCGCTCAGCGTCTGCGGCGGGCCACGAGCAGCGCGGTGACCCCGGCGGCCAGGAGCAGCAGCGCGCCGCCGCCCGCGGCAAGCAGGGCGCGCGGCGAGGAGAGCCCCGTGCCGGCCAGTTCCCCGGCGAACGGCAGCCTCTCCGGTAAGCCGTCGGCGGCGCCCTGCCGGTCGCGGTCCCGGACGCCGGTGTCACCGCGCGGCTCGCCCGTCTCCTCGCCCCCGGCCACACCCCCGACGATGCGGAACCGGTAGTCGTTGGACTGGCCCACCCAGGCGCCGTCGTCCTGGTGCCGCTGCACGACGGCCGCGTTGGCGACGACGTCGTTGGCGACCGCGTCCGAGGTGACCGCGAGCCGCACCTTGACGGAGAGGGTCCTGCCGGGCGCGACCGTGAACCCCGGGAAGTCGCCCTCCCCGGAGGAGCCGGGCGCGGCGGAGCCGGTCCCGCCGGAGCCGAGCACGCCGATGTGCTCGTCCTCGTCGGTCCGCTCGAAGGTCACGGGCCGGGGCCGCTCCCCGTCGTAGAACTCCAGGCGCGGCTGCTCCGGCCGCAACGCCCGCTCCTTGTCCACCAGGACGACGACCGGGTGGACGTTCTCGCAAGGGGCGTCGGTGGTGTTGGTGAGGTCGATGTACCAGATCCGGAATCCGCCGCCGGCCTCGTAGGCGTCGGGGCCGCCGTGGATGCGGGTACGGACGGGGAAGTCACGCTTCCCGGACGCGGCGCAGACGGGCCCGGCCCCGGGCGGGGCCTGGGCGGTGACCGGCGCCGAGGCGTGTGCGGCGGGCACGGAGGTGAGGGCGGCTGCAGCGGTCACGGCGAGAGACAGGGGCTTGCTCAGTCGCATGGACACGGGAGCCTGCCACGGGGGTGCGGGCGGCCGGCCGCGACGCGCGGGGGTGGGGGCCGTTCGGGGGTGAACGTACATCCGGTCGGCGGACCCTCCGGGGGGGGCGTGTCGACGTCCGGTCGGCCGATCCCCCGAGGGGTCGCGCCGGCTTTCAGTCCTGTGTCCGTCCGAACAGCGGGGCCAGCAGCAGTTGGGCCGCTCCCTCCGCGACCGCCCGCGCGCCGCCGGGCGCGATCCGCACCGGTACGGGGCTGCCCGCGCCCTCGCGCCGGGCGCGGGTGTCCAGGACGGCGCCGACACCGCGTACGAAACGTTCGGGCTCCGCGGTGACCGTACGGCCGCCGAGCAGGACGAGGTCGATGTCGAGCAGGCCTACGAGGTTCGCGGCGCCCTCGCCGAGGACACGGGCCGCCCCGTCGATGTCGCCCCGGGCCACCGCGGCGAGGCAGAGCGCCTCGACACAGCCGCGGTTGCCGCACGGGCAGGGCGGTCCGTCCAGCTGGACGACCTGGTGCCCGAACTCCCCCGCCCCCGTACGGGCCCCGCGGTGCACGGCCCCGCCCAGGACGAGGCCCGCCCCCAGCCCCGTACCGAGATGCAGATACGCGAAAGCTCCGACCTCGCCGCCGACGGCCAGTCCGAGCGCCGCCGCGTTCGTGTCCTTGTCCAGCACCACGGGCACCCCGAGCCGCCGCGCCAGGGCGTCCCGCAGCGGGAACCCGTCCCACTCGGGGAACCCGGTCACCCGGTGCAGCACGCCGTGCGTGTGGTCGAGCGGCCCCGGCATCGCGACGCCGACCCCGAGGACGGCGGCTCCGGAAGGCCCCTCCACCAGTACCTGGGCCTCGTCCACGACCACGTCCAGCACGGCCTCCGCGCCCGCTCCGAGGTCGAGGGCGGCCCGGCGCTCGGCCACGACCTCGCCCGTGAGGTCGACGAGGACCGCGCGCAGTTCGTCGCGGTCGACCTGGAGTCCCACCGCGTGCCCGGCCTCGGGCACCAGCCGCAGCGCGGTCCGGGGCTTGCCGCCGGTGGAGGCCTGCCGGCCCGCCTCGGCGACCAGACCGTCCTCACGCAGCCGGGCGGTGATCTTGCTGACGGCCTGCGGGGTCAGCCCCGTACGCTCGGCGAGTTCGAGACGGCTCATCCCGGCCCGCCCGGCCCCGCGCAGCAGGTCGAGCAGCAGCGCGGCGTTGTGACTGCGCAGCGAGAGCAGATTCACCCCGCCGACCGCACCGCCCGGTCCCGCGGCCCTGATCCCAGCCACTCGGCACTCCTCCGCACTCGACACCCTGCACGCCGTGCCACGCCCCGCGCTGGTGCGCCCGTCGCGTCCCACACCCCATTGTCCCCCGCGCTTGCACTTTGGCAACAGCGTTGTTTAAGTGGAGGGCATGACTGGTACAGGTGCTGACACCTCCCTCCGCCCGGACTCCCGCCGCGAAGGCCCCTTCCGCGTGGGTCTCGTCGGCTACGGCCTCGCGGGCTCCGTCTTCCACGCCCCGCTGATCGCCGCCACCGAGGGCCTCGTCCTCGACACGGTCGTCACGGGGAACCCGGACCGGCAGGCACAGGCGAGGGACGAGTTCCCCGGCGTGCGGTTCGCGACGTCCCCCGACGAGCTGTGGCAGCGCGCGGACGAGCTGGACCTGATCGTCATCGCGTCCCCGAACAAGACGCACGTCCCGATCGCCAGGGCCGCCCTCGAAGCGGGCCTGCCGGTGGTCGTCGACAAGCCGATCGCGGGCGCGGCGGCCGAGGCCCGCGAGCTGGCCGCCCTCGCCGACGAACGCGGCCTGCTGCTCTCCGTCTTCCAGAACCGCCGCTGGGACAACGACTTCCTGACCCTCCGGAAGCTGATCACCGACGGCGAACTCGGCGACGTGTACCGCTTCGAGTCCCGCTTCGAGCGCTGGCGCCCCGAACTCAAGGGCGGCTGGCGCGAGTCCGGCGACCCCGCAGAGATCGGAGGTCTGCTGTACGACCTCGGCAGCCACGTGGTCGACCAGGCGCTGGTCCTCTTCGGCCCGGCGGCCACCGTGTACGCGGAGTCCGACGTGCGCCGCGCCGGCGCCGAGGCCGACGACGACACGTTCATCGCGATCACGCACACGAACGGCGTCCGCTCCCACCTCTACGCCTCCGCGACGACGGCCCAGCTCGGCCCGCGCTTCCGGACGCTGGGCTCGAAGGCCGGTTACGTGAAGTACGGCCTCGACCCCCAGGAAGCCACCCTGCGCGACGGCGGACGCCCGGTCGCGGGCGGCGAGAAGGAGTGGGGCGTCGAGCCTCAGGAACTGTGGGGCCGTCTCGGCTCCGGAGAGTCCCCGCTGACCGGCGGCGGCACCCCGGTCCCGACCGTGCCGGGCGCGTACCCCGCGTACTACGCGGCGGTCGCCGACGCCCTGCGCGGCACCGGCGAGAACCCGGTCACCGCGCTGGAGGCGGCAGCGGCCCTGGACGTCCTGGAGGCCGCGTACCGCTCGGCCCACGAGAACGTGACGGTGACCCTGTGAGTACGTCCACGCCCGCCCCGGCCCCGACGGTCGCCGAACTGGAGGAGCAGGAGCGCCGCCTGACGCTCCCCCGCTTCACCCACGACGACGCGTGGACCCTCGGCTCTCTCCTCGTCGAGCTGGCCCGCGAGCGCGAGGCGCCCGTCGCCATCGACATCCGCCGCGGCGGCCAGCAGCTCTTCCACGCCGCGCTGCCCGGTTCGACCCAGGACAACGACGCCTGGATCGACCGCAAGCGCCGGGTCGTGGAACGCTACGCGGCCTCGTCCCTCCTGGTCGGCACCCGCTTCCGGGCCAAGGGCACGACGTTCGAGGACTCCTCCCGCCTGGACCCCGACACCTACGCGGCCCACGGCGGAGCCTTCCCGATCACGGTGAAGGACACGGGCGTGATCGGCACGGTGGTGGTCTCGGGCCTCCCCCAACTGGAGGACCACGCGCTGGTGGTGGAAGCCCTGACACGCTTCCTGACCCCCTAGGGGGCGCGGCCCCAAGGGGCGCAACCCCCTGGGGGCGCGGGGAACGGCGCAGTCTTTTGTCTTTCGCTTTCAGGGGCGCGGGGAACGGCGCAGTCTTTGTCCTGAGGGGGCGCAGCCCCCAAGGGGCGCGGGGAACTGCGCGACCAGCCACGACGGCGCCACAGACGACAACGCGCCGATGTCCCCCGCCCCCGAGTGGAACGGCTACGCGGAAGCGAAGACCTGCCGCTGCCGCCCCAACCCCTCCACCTCCAACTCCACAACATCCCCCGCCCGCAAGAACGGCTTGGGCTCGGGCATCCCGAGCGCAACCCCCGCGGGCGTCCCGGTGTTGATGACATCCCCGGGATAGAGCGTCATGAACTGACTTACATACCGCACCACTTCCGCGACGGAGAAGATCTGATCGCCCGTACTGCCGTCCTGCCGCAGCTCCCCGTTCACCCACAGCTTCAGACCGAGCGCCTGCGGATCCGGCACCTCGTCGGCGGTCACGAGCCACGGCCCGAGCGGATTGAACGTCTCGCAGTTCTTCCCCTTGTCCCAGGTCCCGCCGCGCTCGATCTGGAACTCCCGCTCGGACACGTCGTGCGCCACCGCGTACCCGGCGACATGCGTGAGCGCCTCCTCGCGTGAGCCGAGGTAGCGCGCCGTACGCCCGATGACGACGGCCAGCTCGACCTCCCAGTCGGTCTTGACCGAGCCACGCGGCACGAGCACCGTGTCGTGCGGCCCGACCACCGTGTCCGCGGCCTTGAAGAAGATGACCGGCTCGGCGGGCGGCTCGGCCCCCGTCTCGCGCGCGTGGTCGTGGTAGTTGAGGCCGATGCAGACGACCTTGCCGATCCGGGCGACCGGCGGCCCGACCCGCAGCCCGTCCGCGTCGAGCGCGGGCAGCTCCCCGGCCTCGGCGGCGGTACGGATCCGGCCGAGCGCCACGTCGTCGGCGAGCAGCGCCCCGTCGATGTCCGGCACGACGCCCGACAGGTCCCGCAGAACTCCGTCGGCATCGAGCAGCGCGGGACGCTCGGCCCCCGCCGTACCGACTCGCAGCAGCTTCATGAGCAGTGTCTCCCTTGATCGCGGGCGGTCGACCGATGGGTGCAGCCATCGGAGGACTGGTCGATCCTCCAAGGTCGGCGTCCAGTCCGCAATACCCGGTTCACGGACTGGACCGTAACCACCGGCGCAGGCGCCGGGGCGGGGGGCCGGTGTCAGCCCAGCACCGCGGCGGCCGGCACGACCCCCGGCATGTCCCGGTACAGCACGGCCCGCTCCACCGCGCT
The DNA here is from genome assembly GCF_042728395.1 of Streptomyces sp. NPDC060205. Lineage (NCBI taxonomy): Bacteria > Bacillati > Actinomycetota > Actinomycetes > Kitasatosporales > Streptomycetaceae > Streptomyces > Streptomyces sp. NPDC060205. Next base: position 16,072 of record NZ_JBHWZP010000123.1, on the reverse strand, counting down.
CCACGTCGTGCTGGTCACCACGTACAGCGCGGCGGCCAGCGGCACGAACGCCACGGTCAGCAGGGTGAAGAAGGACATCAGCGGCATGATCTTGGTGATCGCGCCGAGCCCGGGCACCTGCGGCTGCCCGTCGCCGGACGCCGGGGTGGCCGCGTTCGCGGCCGCGCCGGCCGCCATCGTCCGCTTGGTCCGGCGGTAGTTGAAGGTCGCGACGACGGCGACGATCACGAACAGCCCGATGTACACGAGGCCCTGCGCCCCGAAGACCCCGCCGTCGCCCAGCGCGTCCGCCCACCGGTCCCCCAGCGGCGCCGCGAACAGCTTGTGGGCGAGCAGGGAATTGGCCTCGTCGCCGATCCGGGAGTTGGAGAACAGGTGGTAGAGGAGGAAGAAGGCCGGCAGCTGGAAGAGGCTCGGCAGGCATCCGGAGAGCGGGGACACCTTCTCCGCCGCGTGCAGTTCCATCACCGCCTTCTGCAGCTTCTCGGGGTTCTTGCCGTGCTTCTTGCGCAGCTCGGCGATCCGCGGCTGCAGCGCGGCCCGCGCCCGCTGCCCGCGCGCCGAGGCCCGTGACAGGGGGTGCACGAGGAGCCGTACGAACGCGGTGAACAGGACGATCGCGGCGGCCGTCGCCGAGTCGTGGAAGAGCGGGCCGAGGAGATCGGCGAGCCCTTCGACGAGGCTCGCGAAAGCGGACATGAAGGTGGCGAACATGGGTGAGCCCTCCGTGGGTCTCGTGGTGCGTCGATGCCTAGGAGATGTGACGTGGCGGCACGTGCGTCGGTGTGGGACGTGACGTGCGTCGGCATGACGACCCGACGAAGGGCACTGCGCAAGCAGCGGGAAGCGCGGTAAGAACGCTCCAGGAGGGCTGCTGCGGAGTCCCTACGCGGCCGTCGGGAGGGACCGGCCCGGGGCTCGGGGACGCCTGCGTCCCCGGGCGTCGGGATCGCGCTGCGGCAGGAACGCCGTGCGCTGCTCACGGTCGCGCATGGCGGTGCGGACCCGGGTCCGGGGCACGGCGGGCGCGAGGCGCGAGGAGATCAGGGAACAGGCGGCGAGCGCCGACCCGGCCGCGGCGGTCGCCGCGAACGTGACGGCGACGGCTCCGGAGAGGCTGCCGGTGTCCAGGAGCGCCACCTGCAGAAGGAGCACGAGCAGCAGGACGGCGGGCTTCACCTGCGCCCAGGTCCGTGTCATCGGCTGCTCCCTCCCCTCTGTTCCTGCATGATCGGCGGTTTCTCCGCGCTCCATGGCCTCTTGCCGTTATACAGGATCCGCCCCGGGGAGCCGCCGGACGGACTCCGGCAAGCCCGTAGTACCCCAGGGGCATAGTCGGTACCCTCCCAGCGGGGAACGCGTGGAACGCGTGTGCGGATGGGGGCGCTGATGGGACATCGGAGACCCGTGCGGTTGTTCACGGGTGTCTTGGCCACCTCGCTGTTACTGGGGGGCCTGGGAGGTTGTTCGGGGACCGGAGGTGACGGGTCCGCCGGACCCACCCGCTCCGGTTCACCCCCGGGCACGGCCCCCACCACCGGCTCCACCGGCGCCGCCCCCAGCGCGAGCGCCACCACCCTGGGGTTCACCCCCGATCCCGGCCGCGCGCCGAAGACCCGCGCCGAGGGCCTGCGCCTGGCCCGTACGGTCGCGGCGACGCCCGCCGACTGGGGGCCCGGCTTCGTACGGCGCAGCCCGTACGAGAGCGACCCCGGCTCCTGGCCCGTACTCGACTCCGACTGCGTGTGGGAGCGCGAGCCGCTGCCCCCGACGGTGCTCGCCAGCCTCACCCGCACCAGCGAACTGCCCGCGGAGGGCGCCAAGGGCCCGATCCGCGTCACCGCCGTCGTCACCGTGCACCGGACCGTCGGAGCCGCCGACTGGGAGATGGCCGGCACGCTGGAGGAAGCACTGCGCTGTCCCGACCAGCAGCTCCGCCAGGGCGAGCGGATCACCGGACTGCTCTCGCAGGGCGCGGCCTACGGTCTGCTGGCCAACTTCACCTCCGAGGACTCGCTCACGGAGGGCGGCGAGTACTACAGCGACACCCTCGGCGGCCCCCACTACTACTACTGGGTGCAGAGCCGGCTGGGCCAGGTCACCGTGGCCGTCGTCGGCCGGGGAGCCAAGGGGCGCTCCGACGACGACGTCGACTCCGCGCTGCGACAGGGGGCGGGCCAGATGCTGAGCCGCGTCGAGACCGAACTGGAGGCGGCGTCATGAGCGAGCCGCTGCTGCCCACCGACCCCGCACGGATCGGCGGTCACCGGCTGCTGGCCCGGCTCGGCGCGGGCGGCATGGGCGTGGTCTACCTCGGCCGCACCGAGGCCGGCGCCCTGGCCGCCGTCAAGGTCGTCCGGTCCGAGTACGCGGACGAGCCCGACTTCCGCGCCCGCTTCCGCCGCGAGGTCGAGACGGCCCGCCGGGTGAGCAGCCCCTGGGCGGTGCCGGTCACCGGCGCGGACCCGGACGCGGACGAGCCGTGGCTGGCCACCGCCTTCGTCCCGGGCCCCTCGCTGGAGGAGTCGGTCGTCCGGCACGGCCCGCTGCCCACCCGCAGCGTGCTGGCCCTGGCCAGGATGCTCGCCGCCGCGCTGCGCGAGGTGCACGCGGCCGGGCTGGTCCACCGCGACGTCAAGCCCGCCAACGTCCTGCTCGCCATGGACGGCCCCCGTCTCATCGACTTCGGGATCGCCCGGTCGACCGACGGGACCGCGATCACCTCCACCGACCTGGTCGTCGGCACGCCCGGTTTCCTCTCCCCCGAGCAGGCCGAGGCGCGCGGCGCGGCGGTGGGCCCGGCGAGCGACATCTTCTCGCTGGGCTGTCTGCTGGCGTACGCGGCGAGCGGCCGGCCGCCGTTCGGATCCGGCACGGCGGACGCCCTGCTCTACCGCACGGTCCACGACGAACCGGACCTGTCCGCCATCCCCACCGACTCCACCGACCCCGACGACTCCGATGATCCGGGCGAATCCACCGGCTCCGCCGGTCCCGTCGGCGGTGTCGGCCTGCTGACGCTGCTGCGCCTGTGCCTGGCCAAGGACCCGGCGGACCGTCCGACGGCCGACCAGATCGACACGGTCCTGCTGGTCGAGGACGCGGTCCCCCGGGGCGAGCAGCTCGCCTGGCTGCCCGAGGACGTCGTACGGGGTATCGCCGACCGTTCAGCCGAGATGCTCGCGCTCCCCGACATCGAGCCGACGGCCGCCGGAACCCCCGCCCCTGAGGGCACCGGGGGCACGGGCGGCACAGGGACCACGGAGGGCGCCGATGGCTCCGGCGCGACCAAGGACATGGCGGCGGAGCCCGCGTCGCCCGGCCGCCGACGGCTGCTCCTCGCGTCCGGCGCGGCGCTGCTCATGGCGGCGGGCGGTACCGCGGCCTGGGCGGCCCTGCGCCACGACGACCCGGGTACGCCGGGTGCCCGCCGCTGGGCCATCGGCGTACAGGCGGATCTGAGCGGTGCCTCCCGGAAGGCGGGCGCGGCGCAGGTACGGGGTGCCCGGCTGGCGGTCGAGCAGTACAACTCCCGTAAGGACAAACCCTTCGAGCTCGCCCTGAAGGCCGTGGACGACGGGGGCAGTGCGGCGGGGGCGCCGGGCGCGGCGAAGAAGCTGATCCAGGACACCGACGTGCTCGCCGTGCTCGGTCCCACCAGCGACGAGGCGGCCGTCGCGGTCCTCGGCACGTACGACGAGGCCCTGCTGCCGCTGCTGTCGGTCTCGGCCGGAGGACTGCTCCTGACCTCGAAGGAGTACCGGTCCTTCGTGCACTGCCGCCCCAGCGACGCGGCGCTCTCCCTCCCCATGAGCGTCTATCTCATGAAGCACACGCAGAACGGGAAGAGCACGGGGAACACGGAGAACACGAAGGCCACGGAGCAGTCGGGATCGGGAGCAGAGGCGCTGCGTGCCGGTCTGCTCCAGGACCGCACCGGGCAGACGTACGCCCAGGAGTCCGCCGGGATCAACGCCACCATGATGCGCAGTCTGGGCCGCCCGGCCTACCCCCGGGTGATCCCGGCGGGCACGAAGGACGTGGGACCCGTCGTCACCGACATGCTGCGGGCCGGGATCGGCTCGTTCGTCTACGCCGGATACGCGCCCGGCGCGGCCCGGGTGGCCCGGGAGCTGTCGGCGGCCGGCTTCGACGGACCGCGGCTCGCCTCACAGGCCGTGATCGACCCGGAGTTCCTGAAGGGCGCCGGAGAGGCCGCCGAGGGCTGGCTGATGACCGCGTCCTTCGTCGACCCGACCGCCGTACCGGCCGCGAAGGCCTTCACCGCCGCGTTCCGCAGGCGCTACGACGCCGCGCCCGGCTACTACGCCGCCGAGGCCTACGACACCGTCAACCTCGTCATCCAGGAGCTGCTGAAGGCCACGAAGGGCAAGAACAACCGGGGCGCCAAGGACGACCGGGTCTCCGCCCGTCCCCCGAGCCGCCGCACGCTCGTGGAGCTGCTGCGCGCGAGCCGCTACAAGGGCATCACCAAGGAGTTCTCCTTCAAGCCGGAGGACGGCACGTTCGCCGGCTGGGGCATCTTCCTGCACCAGGTCGAGGGCGGCAGGTTCCGCTACCTCGGCGAAGCCCCCTCCGAGGTGTGACGGTGGGCGGACCGCACGCGGAGGGGTTCGCGGGAGTGCGCCCGCTCGGCCCCGGCGACCCGCCCTCCGTCGGCGGCCACCGGCTGCTCGGCCGGCTCGGCGCGGGCGGCATGGGCGTGGTCTACCTGGCCCGTTCGGCGGGCGGAACACTGGTCGCCCTGAAGGTGATCCGCGCCGAGTACGCGGCCGACCACGACTTCCGCACCCGTTTCCGCCGTGAGGCCGAGGCGGCGGGCGGGCTCACCGGGCGGTGGGTGGTGCCGGTCACCGCGGCGGAACCGGCGGCCCGCGAACCCTGGCTGGCCACCGCCTTCGTACCGGGCCCCTCGCTCGCGGAGGCCGTCGCCCTGCACGGGCCGCTGCCGGACCGTACGGTACGGGTCCTGGGCGCGCGGCTGGCCGAAGCGCTCACCGAGGTGCACGCGGCGGGCCTGGTGCACCGGGACGTCAAGCCGGGCAACGTCCTGCTCGCCCTCGACGGACCCCGGCTGATCGATTTCGGCATCGCGCGGTCCACCGGCGCCACCGCGCTGACCGCGAGCGACGTGGTGATCGGTTCGCCCGGCTATCTCTCGCCCGAGCAGGCGCGGGTACGGGCCGGTGGCGGCGGTGTCGGCCCGCCGAGCGACGTCTTCTCGCTGGGCTGCGTGCTCGCGTACGCGGCGACCGGCCGCCGCCCGTTCGGCACCGGCACCGTGGCCGCCGTCATCTTCCGTACGGTCCACGAGGAACCGGACCTGGACGCCGTGCCGTGGACCCTGGTCCCGCTGCTGACCGCCTGCCTCGCCAAGGACCCGCGGGCCCGGCCCACCGCGCGGGAGGTACGGGACGCCCTGACCGACGAGGGCGGCCCGGAGCGCGACTGGCTGCCGCCCGCGCTCCCCCGGCTGATCGCGGAACGCTCGTCGGCCGTCCTGTCCCTGCCCGACCCCGACACGGGACCAGGACCGGGCCCCGGGCAGGGCTCCGGCTCCGGCACCCTCGGACAGCCCGATGAGATGCCGGAGGCAGCCCGTCCCGCCCTCTCCCGGCGCCGCGTGCTGACGCTGGGCTCGGCGGCCGGGGTCGTCCTGACGGGCGGCGGCCTCGCGGCCTGGGCCGCCGCCAGGTCCGCGGCCGGCCGCGACGGCTCGGCCGGCTCGGGACCGCTCCCCCGGTACGTCATCGGCCTGCACGCCGACCTGTCGGGACCGGACAGGGCGACGGGCCGGGCGCAGGAACGGGGCGCGCGGATCGCCGTGTCGGACTTCAACGCCGGCTCCGGTGACTCCAGCACCGACTCAGGCTCGGGCTCCGGTTCGGGCTCGCACTCGGGCTCGGGCTCGGGCTCGGGCTCGGCCTCGCAGGGTGGCCGATCCTTCGATCTCGCGCTGAAGGTCCTGGACGACGCCGGAAAGGCGAAGCGGGCCGAGAAGGTGGCCGCCGGGTTCGTCGCGGATCACGACGTGTACGCCGTGCTCGCCGCGACCGGCGCCGCCGCGACCGCGGTCGCCGTCTCCCGCTACGAGAAGGCCCTGCTGCCCCTCGTGTCCGTCTCCTCCGGCGCCGATCTGTTCTCCACGACCACCACCCGCGCCTACTTCCACCTCAGACCCGACGAGTACGCCCTGGCGACGCCCTTCATCCACTACCTCAGCCACGCCGAGAAGAGCCGCAGGACCGCCCTCGTCGACGACCGGGCGGCCAGCAGGACCAGCTGGCAGATCGTCAAGGACGTGAGCGCGTACCCGCCCTCCGAGGGCACGACCACGACGCACACCGTCCCCGCGGACAGCGAGGACTTCGACGCGGTCGCCGCCGCCGTGCTTGCCGCGGACGCCCAGGCCGTCGTCTACGCCGGCACCTCACCGCACCGGGCCGCCCGCTGCGCCCGCGCCCTGGCACGGGCCGGGTTCCGGGGCACGCGCATGGCCCCGGAACCCGTACTGCGGCCCGCGTTCCTCAAGGAGGCGGGCCCGGCGGCCGAGGGCTGGGTGATCACCACGACCTATGTGGACCCGGCCGGGCTGCCGGCCGCGGCACGCTTCGTGAAGACGTACCAGGAACGCTTCGGGGTACGCACTGTCGAGCCGTACGCGGTGGAGGCGTACGACGCCGTGCTCTTCGTCGCCCAGGCCCTGCGCGAGCTGGGCAGCGTCGAGCCCGAACGGGGCGCCCTGGTCCGCAGACTCCGCGAGACCACCCACCGCGGCCTCGCCAAGACCATCGAGTTCGACCCGGTGACCCACCAGTTCCGCTGGGTCAACAGCCTGTTCCTGCACCGCGTGGAGAACGGCGCTCCGGTCTTCCTGGGCCACTACGACAAGGCGAGGAAGCCCTGACCGGCTAGCGGGGCCGCACCGAACGGAGCTTGCCCCAGACGACCAGGCGGTACTTGGAGGTGTACTGGGGTGTGCAGGTGGTGAGCGTCAGATAGTGCGCGGGCTCGGTGTACCCGTACGCCGGCTTGACCGTACTGCGCGGAATCGCCCGGATCGTCCCGCCGTCCCCGGGCGAGGTCCGCGGCAGCGTCCGGTCGACGACGTACGTGTACACGGCGGCCCGGGTCTCGACCACGACCCGGTCCCCGCGCCGCAGCCGGTCGAGATACCGGAACGGCTCGCCATGGGTGTTCCGGTGCCCCGCGAGAGCGAAGTTCCCGACACGGCCGGGCTGAGCGGTGCCCGGGTAGTGCCCGACGTACCCCTTGTTGAGGACCCCGGCCTTGCCGACCCCTTCGGCGACGGGCACGCGGAGCCCGAGCCGGGGGATGCGGAGGACGGCGTAGGCCTGGTCCCAGCGGGGGCGGGGGTCGGTGTGGGTGGCGGTGCCGGTTCCGGTGCTGGTGCCGGTACGACGCTCACCGGAGCCGGACTGGGACCCGGCCCCGGAGTCGGAACCGGTGCCGCTGCCGGAACGCGGCGTGGGAGGACCCCCTCCACTCTCCCCCTCGCCCTCCCACTGCCGCTCCAGGGCCTGGACCTTGCGCTCGGCGCCCTCTCTCGCCTGCCGGTTGGTCCACCACAGCTGATGGGCGACGAGGAGCAGGAGGACGACACCGAGGGTCACGACGACTTCGGCACTGTTCCAGAGGAGCCGGGCGTACCGCGCACGCCGCCGCCGACCCCGCTGATGGACGACGGGAACGCGCATACGCGGGCCTCCTCCCGGGGACCGGGGCTCAGGGACCGGGCCCGCACGATAAGGGCTGGGCCCTCAACTCACCATCCCCGTGAACGCCTGGCCGCACAGGCAGCTGGACAAGCAGTTGAACACTGCACGCCGATCCGACCCCTGGCCTGCACATACCTCACCTCTGTCGGCGGTCGGCAGTACGGTGTCACTCATGCGCCCCGACACGTCTGCCGAGTACGTCGACCACAACGCCGAAGCAGCACGCCTGGAGCGGACAGCCGGCCTGTATCCCGAGGACGCCGAACACCTGCTCGTGCAGGCGGCGGCCCACCTCGAACTGGCCGACGACCGCCCGCGAGCCACCTCTCTCTACGACAGCCTGCTCTCCGGCACGACCCCGCTGGAGAACCCGTTCCTGGTACGGGCCCTGAAGGCGGCCAACCTCTGGGAGTACGGCCACGAGGCGGAGGCCAGGGCGATCATCGAGGGCGTCCGCGTGGCGGCACCGCGCGACCCGGCCCCCTGGGTGATCGTCGCCGAGTCCCTGGAGTCCCACGACGAGCTGGAGGCGGCGCAGGAGACGTTCACGGAGGCGGCGGTCCACCTCCTGGCCGACGTCCCGGAGCCGCCGTACGCGACGCACCCGGTCCTCTTCGGCCGCCATCGCGTACGCCGCATGCTGGGCCTGCCCCACGACGACTGGGACTCCCTCGCGGACACCCTCAACTCCTCCCCGGTCACCCTGGACGAGCTGCACGACCCGAAGCGCGTGTGGTCGCTGGGCTCCGACAACCCGGCGGAACTGCAGGCGGAGATCAGCCGCCTGCGCGCCGAACTGGGCACGTTCCGCGAGGCGTTGTCACGCCCGTTCCCGGTGGCGGTCCTGCACTGGCCGGCCCCCGAACTGACCGAACTCCTGACGGCGTACCCGGACCTGTCCACGGAGTACCCGTCCCACGAGGCCCACCTGGCGACGATAGAGGCCTCCCTGCGCGAACTGTCCGCCTCGGGCACCCCGAACCTCGGCATCGTGACAGGCACGGTCCCGTCGTACGAGGCCTTCGCAGCCTCGGAACTGACGTCCCCGAGCGACGCGTCACTGCTACCGCAGTACGCGACGACGCTGGCGGCAAGGGGCAGGGCTGTGGCTTGGCCGCCGGAGCGGGGGGCTGCTTGTTGGTGTGGGTCGGGGCGGGGGTATGGGGGGTGCCACGGAACACCCATCAGCTGATCACGCGCACGGAGCGCTTCGATCGCCCCGATGCGCTCCGTTTCCCGACGGCCGCGAAACGCACACACGAGGAAAGGGCGACCCGCGTCACCGACACGAGAGTGAACGAATAGGGACATTGAGAATGTAACGCCAATCAACCTTCCGGCCGGGCGCGGCATTTGTTGATCACTTCAACCTCAACTGCCCCAATGTCCGTTCTTTGCAGTACGGTCACATCTATCGTCCGAAATGACGGGCCGCCACATCCGGCGGGCCCTGACCTGTGCATACGAGGAAGCAATGACTTACGCGTCCGGTAGTGATCGGAACTACGAAGTACCGACCACCGGCAGTGAGCAAATCCTCCCCGTCGATCACCACATCCGGGCTCCGGCGCATCCGGGACACGGATCCGGAGTCGCCGTCGACGAGGCTCGACGACGGTGAACCGCATGACGCCCTCCTCCCCCGAAGTCTCGGCCCGCATGAGCAAGCAGCCGAGCAAGGACACGGAGGCCGAACTGGCCGTACGACGGCTGCTGTATGCGGCCGGGCTGCGATATCGCGTGGAGTACCCCGTACCCGGCATGCGGCGGCGACGGATCGACGTGGCGTTCCCCGGGCTCAAAGTGGCGGTGCTCATCGACGGTTGCTTCTGGCACGGTTGCCCCTTGCACGCCACTCGGCCGAAGTCCAACGCGGACTGGTGGCGTAACAAACTGGACCGGAACATGGCACGGGACCAGGAGACGACCGAGCACCTCACCGCGCAGGGTTGGACCGTGCTCAGGTTCTGGGAGCACACCGCGTCGGGGGAGGTCGCTCAGGCTGTACGCGTCACGGTGGACCGGGAAAAACGGGAGATGCGGGAACTTGCCCGCAACAGGCGGGACGCGCGGGAGAAGAACCGGCGAACGGGCCGAGGGGGAACGGTTGACTGACCGACTGACTTTTGTGGATGTCTGCTCCGGCGCGGGCGGATTGGCATCGGGGCTTGAGAGCGCGGGCTTCACGCCGATGCTGCTGCTCGACAACAAGCCGCAGGCATGCGAGACGATCCGGGCCAACCGGCCCGACTGGAACGTCCTCTGTGAGGACCTGGTCGACTTTCTCCCTGAGAAACACCCCGAGACCTTGGACGTCGACCTGTTGTCGGCGGGGCTACCCAGGGTCAAGTCCTCTGCTGCGGTGGGACGTTCGGACAGTGATCCGGAGCTGCGGCTGATCGCCGCCACGATCTGGTTGGTCCACGCCGTTCAGCCGCGAGCCCTGTTGCTGGAGAACCTGCCGGCCCTCGTGGAATCGCCCGCGTACCTGGAGACCCGGGAGTTCATCGAGGCCGAGCTCACGCACCTCGGCTACCGGCTCCGCTGGTTCGTACTCAACGCAGCGGACTTCGGCGTGCCCCAGGAGCGGCTCCAGGGCGTCCTGGTGGCGATCAAGGAGCCGTGGTTCGACTCCTTCGTACGACCCGCGCCGACGGTGAGCGAACACGTCTCGCTCGGCGACGCCTTGCGATGCTCGATGAGCGCACGGGGCTGGCCGGAAGCCGACGTCTGGGCGGATCAAGCATGGGCCGTGGCGCCGACTCTCGTCGGCGGCTCGGACAACCGGGGTGGGGCGGATGTCGGTCCGACGGGCACGAAGAAGGCCTTCGCACGCATGGGGGTGAACGGCAACGCGTTCGCCGACGAAGTGCCGGGGCCCGACTACGTGTGGCCGCGCTCGGACGACGTGTCCGAGATGCCGAAGATCACGGTGGATCAGACAGCCGTGCTTCAGCGGTTCCCGCCGGATTGGGAGATCACAGGGCAGAAGACGGCTCGATACAGGCAGATCGGGCATGCCACTCCTCCGCCTGTCGGCAGGGCACTCGGGGAGACGATCGCGGCTGCGCTGCGATCGCCCGCCCGCCCGGTCGTAGCAAGCCGACCATGACACACCAGATCGCCGGCTACACTTCACGCACATGAGCCACGCCAAAGAGACCCCTCCCTCACCTGCGGATATCCATATTCTGGACCTGTTCGCAGGGCCTGGAGGGCTAGATGTGGCGGCGGACGTCCTCGGCTACCGGATCACCGGCATCGAGTGGGACACGGACGCATGCGCCACACGCGTCGCTGCGGGGATGGACACCTTCCAGGGCGACGTGCGGGAGTACAGCGCAGCGCATTTCCCTCATGCCCAGGTTCTGACGGGAGGGCCTCCCTGCCAGACCTTCACCGTGGCCGGGCACGGTGCCGGTCGCAGGGCGCTGGACGACGTGCTGCGCTACATCAAACGTCTTCACATCGCTGTGAGCTCGGACGAAGCAACATGGGAGAGCATCTCCAGCACCTGGCAGGAGATCTCCGAGGAACTGAACGAAAGAGCTGCCGAGGCAGAAAAGATCAAGGCCGAGAAACTTGAGGTCCAGGCTCTTCGCTCCGTGGAACGGAAGGCGATCAAGAAGAGCCTCCAGGAGAACGGCAGCTCTGCGGAAAAGATCGAGGTCGTCCTGAAAGCCCTCAGGGCCTCACGAGACCTCGGCCCCGAAGCCGCGGACCTCATGCATCTGATCGAGGAGTACAACGTCCAGGGGATCAGGCTGGACGGCCTCAAGGCCAAACTCGAAGAGCTTGGTGACGAACGGACGGGGTTGGTCCTACAACCACTGTGGTGGGTGATCGAGCGGAGCCGACGCCCGGGACTGGCGCCCTACGAAGCCGTCGTCCTGGAGCAGGTTCCGGCCGTGATGCCGGTGTGGGAGAAGTATGCGGAGGTGCTCTCCACCCTCGGCTATCGGACAAGGACGCAGTTGATGTTCACCGAGGCGTTCGGTGTGCCACAGACACGTAAGCGCGCGGTGCTCATGGCACGACTCGGGGAGACGGACATCCCTTCGGTCCCCGAGACCCATGAGCGCTACCGCCCTCGGACCGTTCCCGCCGGGTCGTCGGCGACAACCGATCATGCGGCGAACACGCTCCCCTGGGACATCGAGGAAAATGATGTCGCCGAGAAGCCCAAAGCGGCCTGGGTGTCCATGGACGCGGCCCTCAGGAAGGCTCGGAGCATCGCGCCCCGACTGCCGGATCGTCCCGCCTTCACCGTCGTCTCGAACTACGGGACCGGCGGTGACCCGGGTGCACGCGGACGGCGCGACCACGACGTGCCGTCCGCGACGATCACCGGGAAGGTGTCGCGCAACCGCCTGGTCCACAAGGGCTCGGACAAGAGCCTCTCCGGCGGCCTCGACCGCTTCACCCTTACGGAAGCAGGTGTACTGCAGACCTTCCCCGTCGCGTACCCCTGGCGTGGCAAGGACCAGTCGCAACAGATCGGCAACGCAGTTCCGCCCCGACTCGCCCTCCACGTGTTGCGGCATGTCCTCGAACCGGAATCGACCGACGACGAGGCTCGCGCCAGGTTGAAGCAGGCCATCGCGGACCTGGAGACATGGCACCCCGAAGAGCCGGTCGAAGTACGTCGGCACGGACAGTGGGAGGGTCACCCGCTCACCGGCGTATGACCCTCCCGATCACACCTGTGGGACCCGTCCTCTGACCGGGGCCGTCTCGAAGAGCTCGGTGAAATACTTGGTGAGCCTGGTCACCGAGGCCTCGGGAGCAGGCTCCTCGCCGGGTCCAGTGGGCAGCTCGTGCCGGGGCACGGGAAGCGCGGACTCGGCCTCCGCGATCCACTGGCGGAGCGCCTCCGGATCACGTGGCTCGTCCGGAGCCATCGCGTCGTAGACCAGAGTGGCGCCAGCTGTGTTGATCGCTGCCGCGAGGCCGACGACATCACGGCCGGTGCTGGCGATCCCTAGTTCCAGGACCCGTACCAGGGCCTGGGCGCTGGGCCGGTGGTCGACCAGGTCCATGCGCACCGCACTGTGGATGAATTCCTGGTTGGCGCACGCCGTGACCACCGGTGCGTAGTCATCGCCGTTACGGAACATCTCCGCCGCCAACCACAGACGTGAGAAGCACTGCCGGTCGAGGGCTCCCTTGAAACGGGCCGCGTTGATACGAGCCTCCGCACTCCCCGACGCGGGCTTGGAGAGGTGTCGCCAGGCCACGTAGTCCGGTGCGACGGCCAGCGCGAAGTGGGTCCAGATCCTTTTGTCCGCGGCCTCCCGCCGGGTGAGCCGCAGAGTGGCGTGCAGCCTGGGCGCCAGCCAACCGTCAGCCTCCGTCCGCGGGTCATTGAACTGGTACATCGCGTCTTCGACGAGTTCCCTGAGAGGTTCCGCCACCCAGCGGGCGTCGTTCTCCGGCAGAGGCTCGACCACCTTGGCCAGGTCGATGCCTCCGTGCCCCTGGATCCCTCTCAGAAGATCTTCTGTGAGAAAGGGATCGGCGGCCGTCGCGGAGAGCAGACCGAGCCGCTCGGGAACATGATGCGGTTTCTCGATCACGGTTTGTCCCCTCGGTTCATTTGTTGCAGTGCGCGCAGGACCGTGGCGAGGGCCTTGGCGGCACCGGCGCGGCGCACGGCTGCGTAGTGGACCCGGGTCTGGAGTTCCACCCATCCCGCGTCGCCCGTCCGGCGGCGATGGACCCGATGCAGCGCCTCCTCGACACGGAGGTCCGGCACCACGTCCGGAAGCATCTCCCGCAGCACCTCGCCCCGCCAGTCGGTGGGGAAGACGGGCGAACCGTCCGGTTCGACCTCCAGGTCACCCACCGCGCTGTGGAACACCGCCGTCCACACGTCGGTGGCCATCTGGGAGACCAACAGTTCGTGGACCTTGTTCTCCATTCCCCCGCTCTCACCGCCGAGGAGGTCCGAAAACCCCTCGACATCGGTGTTGACCATCACCAGTGGGAGCCGACCGGAGGTGTCGACGACCCAGGGAACGTCGGCGTAGGGACGCAGCCATTCCCGCGCGCTCTTGGAGAAACTCGCCTGTTTCACGTCGAGGCGCAGGCCACCGAGCGGTTCCTCGGCGGCGACGTCGACGGTCCAACCGTTGTCGGTCTCGGTGATCGACCGCCCCCGCACACCGTCCACCGTCGCGACCGCGTAGGCGGCAAGATCGGCACGACCCACATGATCGTCGCGGAGCACCTCGATCTCACCGGACCACTCCTTGCTTCCCTCGCCGTCCTGCCGCAGGTCGACGGTGGTACGCACATTGGTGTCGCCGTCGGTGAGTACCGCCAGGACCCTCAGGTCGCTCCACGGGGCGTCGGCGTCGGTGGCACCGGGAGGCAGGGTCGCGGACAGGCCGATCCTGGCCGACACCCAGTCCTCGTGCTGCGCCACCCCCAGGGCCACCGTCCGTTGAGGGGTCGAGAAGGCGGAGGTGTTCAGAAAATCACGACTGTTGTCGGGCAGTTTGAGGGAGGCCGAGGTCACCCTCAGTGTGATCGGACGGTTGAGTCGCTTGTACGGATAGAACTTCATGCCTCACTCCCCTGTGCCGGCACGGAGTTCGAGAACGAGTCGCGTGAGTTCGGTACGGACCGGATGGCTGCTGGGATCTGTGGAACCACGGAAGACCGCTCGGCGGGCGCCCTGGGTGAAGCGGAGCGTGCCGTTCTCGACCTCGCAGCCTTCCACTGCGACGAGTTCTGCCCAGTCGAGTCTGGGACGACTGCCCGACCTCACGTCGAGGAGGACCACCGGTGTCATGGCAGGCAGTTCGTCGGCGCGAGGCAGTTTCACCTCGGCGGTGATCCGCCACTCGCCGCCCGTGCCGATCTCCGCGTCCAGGTCGTCGAGTTCCGGCAGGACGGCCTTTGAAGCGCGTTTGGGCGAAGCGCTCTTTCGCGGAACGGTGAGTTTCGTTCGCAGCTTCGCGCTCTGCTGCGCCCCTGGACGTTTGGGCCGGACCACCAGTTCCTTCACCGCGGCGTTGACCTCGGTGGTCAACGTGGTGATGCGGCGGTGCGCACTGTGCGACCAGCGGAGGGTCAGTTCCTCGGTCTGGCCCCAGCGGTCGTGCTCAGGAGGCTCGGCGGCTCGCAGGAACTCCTCGGCCTCCTCGGCGAAGGGTGCCGCCTCCCCGGCGGCGTGCCCCAACAGCAGCACGCCCTGAAAATGGGTGACGCCCAACGGCAGCCCGGAGACACCGGACTTCTTGATGGTCATTCGGTTGCCACGCAGCGAGTGGACCTGGTTGGGCTCACCGTCCTTGTCCTCGGCCTCCGTGACCAGAAGAACTCCCTGGTGCGCGCCGAGCGTGCCTCTGCGCCCCCCGGAAAGCGGGAGCCGGAGCGGAACCGTGCGGAGCGCCACCTGGCCCGACTCGGTGAGCCGGTCCACGGTCGTGCCCTCGTAGAAGGAGCGCAACGCCCTGGTCCGCGCCGGCTGGGTGTCGGTGGGGTCGACCTTCTCCTCCTCGACGACGACCTCGCCGTTGCGGAACGTGCGTACCGAGGTCTCCAGGAGCGGGAGTCTGTTTCCGCCCCCGGTCATGGCCGCCCAGAAATCCCGGCTCAATGCCTCGACCAGACGTCGGTGCATGACACGGATGTCGTGGGTGCCGTCACCGTCGTTCCCGTTCTCCTCGTCGGTGTCGGAGTCCGACGTGCCCTGGTCGAGGCTCGCCACGTCATAGGCACCGACGATCAGGAAGGACGTTCCCGGTTCATCGCCGTCGCGGTCGAGATACAGACGCTTGACCGCCTCCTCGTCCGCCCACCACGAACGGACGACGTCCGCGTTGTGCGTCTCGGGGTCGGGCCGGCCCAGCCAGGCGGGACCGGCCCAGGGCTTGCCGTCGACGAAACGCCACGGCAGCTCCAGTCGTCCGATGACACGGCGCTCGGTACGGCCCTCGTGCGGGACGGAGAGCGTGGAGTTGATCAGCACCATGCCCAGTGCGCTGGTCGCCCAGAGCGTGGCCTTGCCGAGCCCGTATGAACCTCCGGCGCCCCGTCCCGACTTGAGGCTCTCCAGTTGCCTACGGACGACGGCCGCGAACTTGCCGTCGTCGTAGTCGTCGCCGGTGAGCCCGGAGGCGTTGTAGTCGTCGATCCGCAGAAGGATCAGACGACCCTTCTCGAACATGTCGCGCACACCGGCGTCCACGACGCGGCCCCCCATCTGGTCGGGCCCGGACACGGGAAACGCCGAGTACTGGGGCGGGAGTTAGTCCCACACGAACGCGGCCCGGAACCTCACCAACCTCTCACCCCGGAATTAG